>NZ_JAKEVN010000048.1:0-27988 GCF_022398505.1 Pseudoalteromonas sp. Isolate3
CCTTTTGAGTTAAAGTCATACCTGTTACTTGTAGAGCAGACAGGGCGTTGTATTAGCACGGATAAACGCGGATATATAGATCATCATTTACCTCCTATCCTTGAGAGGCTTAATCTCGAGCCAGCAAATTGGCTAACATTAACAACACAGTTTGAACATTTATTTCACGGTGCTGTAGGTCGAATACAAGCTATTGAAAACTACTGTAGTAAAACTGCTCGAAAGCGGCGAAGTAACAGGACTAATAGTCTATTACTGTTAGCTAGCTAATTCTTTTATGTGATTTTTGTAATATTATTTTTTAAAACCATTGCTTTGAAATGGCTAGCGTTTCTCAAATTAATCAAAATCAGTTTTAAGATTAAAGGAAAAGAAAGACCTTTATAGTTAAGCGGGCTTTGCAAGGTCAAGTTTAGAGAGGTTGAGAGGAGTTTTAACCTAAGTCTAAGGTTTTTATTTTTAAGTGCCTGTCCATTTTAGTTAAATTAAAAACTAAAGTGACTGTCTTCTTAAAGTTGTCAGTAAAAATCATTAATCTTTAATTGAGCGGTGTAGGTTGGACTTTAATTTTTATCAACTGGGCGTTTTTTCAGTTACATACTATTGAACTAAGCGATAGTATGGCGGTCTGAACAGTACCTATAAAAATGAATATTGAAAACAACAGTAGAGGATTAAACTAATATCCGATATCATTGTTAACATCATTAACAAAAACGACATATAAAAATGGGAGTTTTATGCAGTTAGTCGATTTAAATCCACATGATCCTGAAGTAGTACACGTGTTTTCTGATATAGACCGACTCATAAACTCATTATATCCTGTTGCAACCGCTCAATCCTTAAGTGTTGAAGAACTTGCTGAACCTAATGTTTATGCCATTGGCTTGAAAAATGAAGATGGTATCGTTGCTTGTGGTGCAATCGTGATGCAAGAAGGCAATCCTCCATATGGTGAGATCCGCCGCCTATATGTAAAACCAAGTTACCGTGGTAAAGGTTTATCACGTCGAATTATGCAAATACTCTTGCATCACGCAGGTGAGCAGCAAATTCCGCTTATTCGATTAGAAACAGGCCCTAAACAAACAGAATCCATTAGCCTATATGAAAACTTAGGCTTCAATCGTTGTGGTCCGTTTGGTAACTATAGCGAAAATCCACAAAGTTTATTTATGGAGTTAGGGCTTAACCAGTAAGTTAGGTATTAAGCCATGTTTTATTGAGGTTATCCTAATTTATAAATATTCCTTACAATTCATATGTTTTGTTACGATTTTTTTGATTACTGCCTGTGGTGATAAGTCACAAGTATCTATTACTTCTAAGAGTAAGCAACCCGACTTTACTATTGATACCACCCAGTTCTACTTAAACTCATGTCACTCCCTAACTGGTGTCTTCAATCATAATGGCACTATAGAATCAAAAGTTATTCTTACATTTCCTTATCGGCCTTTAAGTGTTTGCACTGATAAACAATCACAGCTTAGTTTTGATGGTACTTATCTTACTGTAAAAATTTGCCGCACATCTTTTGGTGCAGGAGGGTGTGGGGTTGAAAAGTTTCGGACAAAGGACTTTGAAAATTGGCAAGAGTACATCGGTATTACGTGGCATGATAACGAGCAATATGAGGCATGGAGGCGCTTGGGATCGAACTCAACAAAAGCAGATGAAATCACAAAAGTAGTGCCTGTCCTCTAAAATACTCTAAAATGAAAAACAGTCCACTAATATGTATTCTTGTTTACAGTGCCTGTCCTTAAATAATTTTGAGTATGGGTAGGGAATTTCGATTCGTTTTTCACATTAAAAATCACTCGTTACGAGTAAAAATTCTTGTTGGACTTGAATCACTATTTTTCTTTTAATGCGCGGCAACAACCCTTGCCGTTTTTGGCATTACTAAAATAAAAGAGAAAGATAGATGAAAGAGACAACATCACTAGAACAAGCTCGCACGAGTTACAATGTTCGTCATTGGAGCCAAGGTTTCTTTGGTATTAATGATCAAGGTGATGTGTATGTTGCGCCAAAGGCCCATGCCCCAGAGCAAACCATTGCACTAATCGATATCGCACAGCAATTACAAGACAAAGGCTTAAGCTTGCCTGCGTTGGTTCGTTTTCCACAAATTTTACATCATCGTGTACATAGCTTATGTCAGGCATTTAACACGGCGATTGAAAATTATGGTTATCCGAAAGACTATTTGCTTGTTTATCCAATTAAAGTAAACCAACAACGCGAAGTTGTTGAAGAAATAGTTGCAAGCCAAGCTGATATTGAAAAGAAGCAATTGGGTCTAGAAGCGGGCAGTAAACCTGAGCTATTAACGGTTTTAGCCATGGCTGAAAAAACCAGTGCTGTAATTGTATGTAATGGCTATAAAGACCAAGAATACATTCGTTTAGCACTGATTGGCGAGAAGCTAGGTCACAAGGTTTACATTGTTCTTGAAAAACTGTCTGAGCTAGACATGGTGCTTAGCCAAGCAAAAGAGTTAAACGTAAAGCCACGCATTGGTATTCGTGTACGTTTAGCGTCGCAAGGTAAGGGCAAGTGGCAAGCAAGTGGTGGCGAAAAATCAAAATTTGGTTTGTCGGCATCGCAAGTACTCAGTGTGGTTAATCGTTTAAAAGCATCTGATCAACTTGATCTGATCCAACTTGTACACTTTCACCTTGGCTCGCAAATGGCAAACATCCGCGATGTTCGCTTAGGTGTGAGTGAAGCTGCGCGTTTTTACTGTGAGTTACGCAAATTAGGTGCACAAATTGATTGTTTAGATGTAGGTGGCGGTTTAGCGGTAGATTATGACGGTACACGTAGCCAGTCTCATAACTCAATGAACTACAGCTTAAGTGAATATGCTAATAACATTGTATACACCATTGGTGATACCTGTAAGTTATATGAGCAACCAATGCCGCGCATTATTTCTGAATCAGGTCGTGCGTTAACAGCGCACCATGCTGTATTGATTTCGAATGTTATTGGTACCGAAAGCTATGTACCAGAAGACATTCAAGCGCCAGCCGCTGATGCACCACTATTATTAAAAAACATGTGGACATCATGGCAGCAGTTAAGTGATGACAATGACGACCGTGCATTAATTGAAATTTATCATGATAGCCAAGGTGATTTAGCCGAAGCACATAATCAATTTGCACTTGGCTTATTAGATTTAACAGAGCGAGCATGGGCGGAGCAAGTTAACTTACGTGTATGTTATGAACTTAACAAACATATGGATAACAAAAACCGTTTTCATCGTCCGATTATTGATGAATTAAATGCGCGTTTAGCAGATAAGTTTTTTGTGAACTTTTCATTGTTCCAGTCATTACCGGATGCATGGGGTATTGACCAAGTGTTTCCTGTTTTGCCTTTAAGTGGTTTAACAGAGGCACCACAAAAGCGTGCAGTGTTACTTGATATTACCTGCGACTCAGATGGTGCTATGGAGCACTATGTCGATGGTCAAGGTATTGAAAGCACCTTGCCGGTACCAGCATTTAGCGAAGAAAAACCTTATTTAATGGGCTTTTTCTTAGTGGGTGCTTACCAAGAGATTTTAGGTGATATGCATAATTTATTTGGTGACACGCACAGTGCAATTATAAAAATGGACGAGCAGGGTCAGGCGAAAATCACTGAAGTTAACGAGGGTGATACCGTTGCTGACATGATGCGTTATGTACATTTAGATGTAGAAGGTTTTCAGCAATCTTACGCCCAACTGGTAGCGGCAAAATTACCAGAATCAGAGCAGCAAAGCGTATTAGATGAGTTGCAAACTGGCTTAAATGGTTACACTTATTTAGAAGAGTTATAAGCAATGTCGACATTGTTTGACCACACAGATCATTCGTTATATTCAAACGGCATGACGTTTCTACGTCAGCCGATGGTGCAAAACATCACTGCAATCGATGCCGATGTAGTGGTGCTAGGTTTACCATTTGACCTGGCGACCTCGGGTCGCCCAGGTGCACGTTTAGGCCCTGATGCAATTCGTCGTGCCTCTGTGCACCTTGCGTGGGAAGAAATCAAGTACCCGTGGACGTTCCCGTTGTTTGAGCGTTTAAAATTAGCTGATGCTGGTGATTTTACCTACCCAGTAGGTGATCCAGAATATTTTACAGCGCAATTAGAATTAGCGGCTGAGCAAATTCTTCGTCAAGGTAAAACATTATTAGGCTTAGGTGGCGACCATTTTGTGACTTTGCCTTTACTGCGCGCCCATGCTAAGCAATACGGTAAGATGGCATTAGTTCATTTTGATGCTCACACAGATACTTACAGCAATGGCTCACGTTATGATCACGGTACCATGTTTTATCATGCGCCGATGGAAGGACTCATTGATGTTGAACACAGTATTCAAATTGGTATTCGTACTGACTTTGATCAGAGCAAACATGAGTTTGCGGTGATTGATGCAATGGCTGCCAATGATTTACCTGCACAAGATATCGCTGAGCAAATCAAAGCACGCGTGGGTGACTTACCTGTGTATCTAACCTTTGATATTGACTGCCTTGACCCTGCATTCGCTCCAGGGACAGGCACACCTGTGTGTGGTGGCTTAACAAGCGATAAAGTGCTTAAGGTGCTTCGTGCATTGAAGGGCATTAATATGGTCGGTATGGATGTGGTTGAAGTATCGCCATCATATGATCAAAGTGAATTAACCGCGATTGCCGCAGCGACCATTGCCAATGAGTTATTACACTTATGGGCTTTAAAGCATAAATACTAAGTGAGAGAGACAAAGAGCGCCTAAAGGCGCTCTTTTTTTAACATAAAATGAAGCCGTTATGCGCTTCGTACATCAACTTTTAACTTAAGCTTTTGCCCAGGCTGAATGTATTTTTGTCCAGCTAATGAGTTCCATTTAATAATATCTTGCACAGAAACATTAAACTTAGCGGCAATTCGCGCTAACGAGTCACCACGACGAACTTTATAGGTAATTGTTCGCTCTTTGGTTTGTGTCGCAGCAAGTTGTGACTTTTCTTCCTTATATACAGTTAGCTTTTGACCAACACGAAGCACTGAATTTTTTTTCAGCTTATTCCATGTTGCTAGTTCTGCAATAGTCACATCGTACTCACGGCTGATATCCCAAAGTGTATCGCCACTGGCGACTTTATGGCTTAGCTTTTTACGTGTTGCTTTATTCGCTGCCATACGTACTGATTTTGGTAAATGCTGGCTATTTATCTCACCATCACTTAGTGGCACAAGTAATTGCTGACCAACACGAATAGTATTCGATGAAAGTTTATTCAGCGTTTTAATGGCATTTGTACTTGTAGAAAACTTCTTCGCAATCACAGATAAGCTGTCACCACGTGCAACCACATATTGCTGCCAGCGCAGTCGGTCTTTTTGCTCTGTTTTTGCTAGTCTCTCAGAAAACGATTCAACTTTATCTGACGGTAATAATAAAAAGTGCGGTCCATTTGGATCAGTCGCCCAGCGATTAAAACCAGGGTTCAAACGATAAAGTTCAGTTAAGCTAATATCTGCCATATCAGCAGCGAGTGCCAAGTCGATTTGGCTACCTACATTAACCGCTTCAACTACTTGAGCATTAATAATTGGCTGCCACTTCACACCAAACTCGTCGCTGCGTTTTACTAGATCAGACAGCGCTAACAGCTTTGGTACGTACGAAGTGGTTTCTTTTGGTAAATCAAGTGACCAAAAATCCGTTGGTAAATGCTTTTTACGGTTCTTTTTAATGGCGCGAAGTAAACGACCTTCACCTGAGTTATAGGCCGCAATGGCATTTAGCCAATCGCCTTCTAAGGTTTTGTGTAAATATGATAAGTAATCTAGCGCTGCACGGGTCGATTGCACAATGTCACGACGACCGTCATACCACCAGTTTTGTTTTAAATCGAAACGCTCACCGGTCTGTGGCATAAATTGCCAGATACCTGAAGCACTGCGGTGCGAATAGCCAAATGGGTCAAATGCACTTTCTACAATGGGTAAAAGGGCAATTTCGATTGGCATTTGACGTTTTTCGACTTCTTCAACAATGAAGTATAGGTATGGCTCAGCTCGCTTCGAGATACGATCTAAATAGGCCTGATGACGCGCATAATAGTTACGCTCAGCAACAACAGGGCGGTTTTGTGGCACATCAATCGAAAGCTGGTAGCGAATACGTTCCCATACATCATCAAATACAGGAGGCGGCTCATCAATATCGGTTAATTGTTGATACTGAGCGTTGATCATCAATGCATCATTGATGTCGCTCGGACTTGCGCCGTCTAATTGTTGCTCAACATTATTGCTTGCAACATCTGTACTTGCTGAGTCAGAGGCTGTTAATTGACAGCCACTTAAAATCAGCGCAAGTGATAAAACTAAAGGAGACTTATACATATATACCCATACATCAGGTAAAAAAACTCGGCGAATATTACCTGCTCTGAGAACATATTGCCACTTTATGACCAGTTTATGTCAGCTTATTATTGCAAGATGCTGATCTAAATATACAAAATTGTAAACACTGGCGTTTACGTTTATTTAAAAGTTATCTTTCCAAGCTCTGAGACCTGAAAAGCGTTGCCAAGGTTCATTCAGATCCAAATTAATTTTTAGCTCATCAGGCAGCTCATCGGTGATAGTTGCTACGTTGCTACGCAAAAATGGATTTATTTGTTTTTCAACGCCTAACTGAGTTGGCAGGCTTATTTCGCCGTTGGCACGCAGCATATCTACTTTATCACTGTAGTTGAGTAGGTATTCATTATTTGGTTCAACGGCTTTTGCAAATGCTAAGTTGGCTTGCGTGTATTCATGAGTGCAATAGATTTTACACTCATCTGGCAGGGCTCTTAATTTACATAGCGAGTGCCACATTTGCTCAGCACTGCCTTCAAATAATCGTCCGCAGCCAGCACTAAATAAGGTGTCGCCAGTAAAACTTAATTCGTCATTAATGTAACAAACATGGTCTAGGGTATGACCGGGTGTCGCAAGCACGGTAAAAGTGTAATCATACACAGTGACTTTATCCGCTTCTGATACGCCATGAGTAATGCCTTTAAAAGGGCTGTGTCTTGGCCCATAAACCGGAATATCACGAAATGCCTTAACCAGTGCAGCAACGCCATCGGTATGGTCATAGTGGTGATGGGTAATCAAAATACCGCAAAGTGTTAAGTTTTGCTCGTTTAGGTAGTTTAAAACAGGTTCTGCTTGACCTGGGTCTACAACCCATGCAGTTTGCTCAGCCCTATTGCTGATGCACCAAATGTAATTATCAGAAAAGGCTTTAATTGCTTTAACTTGCACCATGTTTAATTGCTCTATAAAGTGACAGTTAACACACAGTATAACGAGCTCAGAAAATGAAACCAGCCCTTAGTTTTCAAGAAGGTCCTAAGCCATACTCTTGGCAGCAGTTCCCTCATGGTGACTATTTACGTGCTGAAATTGAACGTAAGCTAACGCCATGGCTGCCACGCATGTTTGGCTATCACATGCTCAAACTTGGTAATTTAAGTGGTGAGCTGGCAACCAGTGAAAGTCCTATTAAGCATCAAGTTTGTGTAGCAGAGCAGGGGTTATTTACCGGTGTAATTGCGGATGTAGACGAACTGCCTTTTTATGAGCACAGTGTTGATGCATGTATTTTATCGCATTGCTTAGAATATCATTCTGATCCGCACCACATCTTACGCGAAGCACACCGTACTTTAATTCCCGGTGGCTATCTGGTGATCACGGGCTTTAACCCGTTTAGCTTGTGTGGATTGGCGCAGCTTTTACCTTTTAGTCGCCAAAAGCTTCCTTGGACAGGGCGCTTTTTTACACCGTCGCGAGTAAAAGATTGGCTGAATCTATTGGGTTTTGAGATTATTTCGGATGAGCGATTTATCCATTCATCGCTTGCAAGAGGGAGCCGTTTATCACGCTTTGCTGCTTGGCGTAGTTTTGGTCAACAATATTTAAAGCCAATGGGTAGTGTTTATATGCTGGTGGCTCGAAAACGTGTGGCCCCGCTTACACCAATTAAACCTAAATGGCATGCAAGGCCGCAATTTTCGCCGGTAAAAGGAGCTGGGCTTAGACAAACATCAAAGCAGCACTGTGAGCGGGATAGCTAAATAGTGTTGGTGAGTATCCGTTTTGCTTGGGTATTGGCCTGCACGAATATTTAATTGAATAGAAGGGTGCAGCAGCTTTGGTACAGCTAAGGTTGCATCGCGGTCTTCCCGAGTTGCAATAAAGCTTTGTTTATCGCCTTTTAAATGAATGTTTTGCTCACGCTGCTCTTTCACTGTGGTTTTGTTCGCGAGAGGGCGGCCATCTGGTTGGTAGTCATGACACATCCAAAGTACCGTGTCGTCAGGTAAAGCTAAAATACGTTGTAGTGAATCATATAACTCGGCTGCACTACCTCCAGGGAAGTCACAGCGGGCTGTGCCGCTGTCTGGCATAAAGAAGGTGTCACCTACAAATACATTGCCATCAATGTGGTAACACACACTATCAGGAGTGTGGCCCGGTGTGGCAATCACATCAACCGTGTAATCACCTAACTGAAATTGTGCTTTATTAGCAAATAAGGCATCAAACGGTTCACCATTACATGGCATATCTAGATTATAAAGTTGGCTAAAGTGTTTTTGAACGTGTGTGATCCCTTCGCCTGTACCAAGCTTACAGGGATGTGTGTTTTGTAATTGTTGCTTTATATAACTTGCTGCGGTGATATGGTCAGCATGTGCATGGGTCTCAAGTAGCCATTGTAATGTGAGCTGCTCAGTCTTTATGTAGCTGATGATCTCATTGGCTGTTGTAAAACTTAACTCACCACTTGGCATATCAAAATCAGCGGGTGCATCAATCAGCAAGCAATCTTTAGTGCTTTCACAACTAACTAAATAACAGAGAGTGGCGCTTTGTTGATGATAAAAAGAGTGAATGCGCAGAGCCATAATGAGTCCTTTATAATTCGTTATAGCCAAATCTTATAACATATAACAAAAATATAAAACGGCCTGCGCCAAGTTTATTTCAAGGCACCTTAATTACCGTCGTAACCTGTGTCTTCAAGTAATTTATCGCTGCCAGCAGCTTCGCGAGCAAGATCGTCAACAATTTCATTATATTTATTGCCGCTATGGCCTTTTACCCAGCGCCATTCTACGTCATGCTGTTGGCATGCTGCATCAAGTCGTTTCCATAAATCGACATTCTTGACTGGCTTTTTTGCTGCTGTTTTCCAGCCGCGTTTTTTCCAATTTTCGACCCATGACTCAATCCCTTGTTTCACATATTGGCTATCGGTGGTGAGAATGACGTGACAAGTGCGGGTGAGGGTTTCTAGTGCAACGATAGCTGCGAGCATTTCCATCCGATTATTTGTTGTTAGGGTATAACCTTGACTTAATTGCTTCTCGTGGCCGTTGTATCGCATCACGATGCCATAACCTCCAGGCCCTGGATTACCTAAACATGATCCATCGGTGTAAATCTCTACGGTTTTCTGCACTGTTTTACCTTGATATTGTGTACAATAAAGTGATGATAGAAAGATACCAGAGTCAGGCTTAAGACGATATGGCACATAGACAAATAGTTTTAGATACAGAAACCACGGGTATTGACCCAAAGCAAGGCCACCGCATTATTGAAATCGGTTGTGTTGAACTTGTTAATCGCCGCCTTACTGGCAACAACTTTCATGTGTATATCAATCCACAGCGTGAAATAGAAGAAGAAGCGATAGACGTTCACGGTATAACCAATGAATTTTTGCGTGATAAGCCTTTATACCACCAGATTGCTCATGAATTTTTAGAATATATTCGCGGCGCTGAGCTTGTAATCCACAACGCTGCGTTCGATATCGGTCACATGGACAATGAATTTGCATTGTTAAATCAAGGTTTTCCGAATACTGCCGATGTATGTAGTGTACTTGATACTTTGAAAATGGCGCGTGACTTGCATCCAGGTCAAAAGAATAACCTTGATGCACTTTGTCGTCGTTACGATATTGATAACTCAAAGCGTACCTTACACGGCGCACTGCTGGATTCCGAAATTCTAGCAGATGTTTACCTTTCTATGACGGGTGGACAAGTAAAGCTGAATCTTAATCAAAATAAAGATGAAAGCTCAACACAACAAGCTGGTGGTATTCGCCGACTTAGTGCTGATAGAGCACCGCTTGTCGTATTAAGAGCAACAGAACAAGAGCACGCCGCTCATGAAGAGCGTTTAGACTTGGTCGCTAAAGGTGGTCAATGCTTATGGCGTGCAGAATAGGGTAATAAAATGAGAAAACAACTACTAGCAGGATTAGTGTGTTTAATTCCCTTAACGGGATTTGCCAACGAGCAAGATAAAATAACCCCATTAGAACGTGATGGGGTGCAAAATGAAATTCCCCTGCTAGAGAACCGTTTTCGTATTGACCATAAAATCGATAAAGTTACTTTACTCTTCTTTCGTAAGCGCGGTGCGCCTGCCGTTGTTTTAGTTCGCCCTGATGGTACCAAGTACTATGCTACTGACTCAGTCAAAAATGATGACCTCGACTGGCATGATGAATTAAGCTATGACTTGATCACCATCAGCAACCCAATGCCTGGTCCCTGGCAAGTAGTCGGCAGCATTTTGCCAGATAGCCGTATAATGGTGCTGGGTGAAATTGAGCTTAATGTTGATCCACTCCCGCCTATGCTGTTTCGTGGAGAAACAGTCAAACTAACTGGCCGCGTATTAAATGATGGTGAGCCTATAGAAGTTGGCCAGTTTCGTGATGTAATAAGTCTACACGTTGATTTTGTCAGCACTAATAATAGTGATTTCGCAAACTTTGGCGCAGGTACGCAAAGTGTTACCGATTTTAGAGATGATGGGCGTGGCTTTGATGAGCGTCCTCTTGATGGTGTGTTTACCGGTGAATTTAAGCTGATATTCCCAGCCGGGGAGTGGCAACCCGAGCTTTATATAGAAACCCCTATATTAAAGCGTACCGTGGTACAAAAACCCATTGTCGTGCACGAACCGCCTTTTGCTTACGAAATAGCACTTGCTGAGCAAGATGAAGATGATCACATTTTAACGATCACCTTAAATCCTGAAATCGTCAAACCAGAAACAGTGCTTATTCAAGGAAAAATATATTACCCCAATAATGAAGAGCAAATGTTCTCTTTAGATGCTGATAAATCGCAAACACGTGAGCTTGCCATTAAAAATTATGATTGGGGTCGATACAGTGTCGAGCTTTCTGTATTTGGTAGCAATATAAATGACCGTGAATTTATGGCTACTTTACCTACTTATAAATTTGAAATAGAGCGACCAATTGAAGCTGTACCAGAAATTGTTCGCCCTGAAATTGATTTAGAAGCGCAAGCGGAGCAACAACGAATTCTTGAAGAAGAACAAAAAACATCCACCATGCTCATGGTGACCTTAATTGTTGTTGGAAATTTAACCGTACTTTTATTGGGTTGGCTAGCAATTAGAATTTTTGTTCAAAAGAAACCGCTTAAATTTAAATTCTCGTTACCATTTTTAAAGAAAAAAAATCAAACCGAAAATGATGAGCAAGCAACGAATGAAAATGAAGTTGGCAAAAACGGCTCAAAAAATGACAAATCAGGTGAAATTTTAAACCTTTCGATGTCAGATGACTAAAAAACCTGTAAAAATACAAAAAACCCCTTGACGAACCAGAGGGTGATTCGTATTATTCACGCCGCTGTCAGGGGAGACTCAGTCAGCAACGAAAATGTGGAGTGGTAGTTCAGTTGGTTAGAATACCGGCCTGTCACGCCGGGGGTCGCGGGTTCGAGTCCCGTCCACTCCGCCAATTTTCGACAATTTGTAAGTATGCGCTGGAGTGGTAGTTCAGTTGGTTAGAATACCGGCCTGTCACGCCGGGGGTCGCGGGTTCGAGCCCCGTCCACTCCGCCAATTACTTGCACAACTTATGGTTGTAAAACATTTTCCTTTGCGGAGTGGTAGTTCAGTTGGTTAGAATACCGGCCTGTCACGCCGGGGGTCGCGGGTTCGAGTCCCGTCCACTCCGCCAATAGGAAAATAAATAGCATTAGATACTGCGGAGTGGTAGTTCAGTTGGTTAGAATACCGGCCTGTCACGCCGGGGGTCGCGGGTTCGAGTCCCGTCCACTCCGCCATTATTTAAACGCTATTTTATTACAAAATTTGTATCGCGGAGTGGTAGTTCAGTTGGTTAGAATACCGGCCTGTCACGCCGGGGGTCGCGGGTTCGAGTCCCGTCCACTCCGCCAACAAATTAAGTAATAACAATGATATCTCTGCGGAGTGGTAGTTCAGTTGGTTAGAATACCGGCCTGTCACGCCGGGGGTCGCGGGTTCGAGTCCCGTCCACTCCGCCATTTGATATCATAAACAAATTAAGTGCATTACCCCATGCACATACCACTGCGGAGTGGTAGTTCAGTTGGTTAGAATACCGGCCTGTCACGCCGGGGGTCGCGGGTTCGAGTCCCGTCCACTCCGCCATTTGTTTTCCTCAAACAAATGATTAGATAAATCTTTACATTACAGCGTACTTTTCTCTTATACTGACATCGTATCTCGTATCTCGTATCTCGTATCTCGTATCTCGTATCTCGTATCTCGTATCTCGTATCTCGTATCTCGTATCTCGTATCTCGTATCTTGTATCTCGTATCTCGTATCTCGTATATTTCTTCCTATCTTGCTAATATTCTTAATTATTCCTATTTATTCAGCTTCTTATATCTGCATGAATAGCAAAGAATAGTGGCTCCACAACAAAAGGAAATGCGTTATGAGTACATTCGGAACACAACTAAAACACTATCGCTGTGAGCTAAAACTAAGCCAACCAGAATTTGCTGAGCAAATAGGGATAGAGCAAAGTTACCTATCAAAACTTGAGAACGATAAATCAGTGCCTTCAAATGACACATTTCGTTCGATACTAACGGCGCTCAACCTAACAATTTGTGACTTTATGGAGCCATTAAAACATTCTGTAGATAAAGCTCGGTTGATTAGTGTGCCTGACATTGAAGCTTGGTATAAGCGACAAAGTAATAAACAATTCATTAAACAGCGCTCATTGATATATGTTGCCATACTGTTGAGTGCGCTAGGCTGTGCCATGTTTTATTTAGGGCATCAAGAAAAGCTATTCAATACAATGTTCTATGAGTACAAATCATACGGTGAAGTGAAAGATAATGAACCAGATGGCATTTTTCATGATTGGCGAACGCTACTCGTTGAACAAAGCCGCGAGAAAATAGATGCAAAACGTCGAGAAATGATTAGCAGGCATGATTTTAAATTTATTATCTCAGCTGACTATAAGGGCATCTCGTTTGTAGAGCCTGGCGAGCAAGACAGCAGACGCTTATACAGCCTTACTTCAAAAACACCTATTATCAAGCCGCATAAAGGCCATGTGTGGCTTGAGTTTTTAGGTATCTTATTGCTTGTGGTTGGTGCAGGTCTCATCACATTTGAGAGTAAACTGACAAGACAGCATTAATGAGTTGCAGAACCTGACGCGTGTTAGCTCGCGTCAGGGTCACGAGGAATTAAATGAGCAAACTGTTGCTGGTGGATTTGTTCGTATAAGGTCGCTGCATAGCTTTGCGCATCATGTAATCGGCGAGTACTAATGTGCTTTCTAAGGTCATCAAGAGCAGCGGTTGCAGGCTCATATCCTTGACTACTTGCCAAACTTAGCCAAACCGCACCATGAAATACGCTGTGCGGAACACCTTGCCCTTTGATAAAAAATAGCCCCATGTAGAATTGCGCTCTATGATTACCTGCCATAGCAGCTAGGCGCATCCATTTGGCTGCAAGGGGAGGCTGTTCATTTTTTAAATAATACAAAGCTTTGTTTAGCACGTTTTCAACAGATTGTGCACTTTTATCTGGCACCGACCCTTTATCGGGTTGGGTAATAAAGGCAAGTACATTATCAAGCTGTTGCTCTAAATCTAAGCCTACTGGCGAATTATCAGACATAGTTTAGTTATTTTCTTGAATTAAAAGACCTTATTAGTTTAGAACATTGCAAGGCAAAATGTCCTCTTATTGAGATAAAATATGATAAAATTAGCCAATTAATCTCAACTTAAAGTTCAACATGTTCGAAAGACTTTTCAAAATCACTGAAAACAACACCTCTGTGCGCCGCGAGACTATTGCTGGCATCACAACATTCATTACCATGGTTTACATTGTATTTGTTAACCCTGCCATGCTAGCAGAAGCGGGAATGGATCAAGGTGCGGCATTCGTAGCAACCTGTATTGCTGCTGCAATTGGCTGTTTTATCATGGGTTTATGGGCAAACTACCCATTAGCACTGGCTCCGGGTATGGGCTTAAACGCCTTCTTCACTTATGGTGTTGTTTTGGGCATGGGCTACACTTGGCAAGCTGCATTAGGTGCAGTTTTTATGTCTGGCTGTATTTTCTTATTCTTAAGCCTATTTAAGGTGAGAGAGTGGATCATTGATGCTATTCCACTGGTATTAAAGCGTGCCATTGCCACAGGTATCGGTGCTTTCTTAGCGCTTATTGCATTGAAAAACGCTGGGATTATCGTAGCAAGCCCTGCAACCTTAGTGCAGTTAGGCGATATCACAGCCCCAGGTCCACTACTTGCGATTTTTAGCTTCTTTGTTATTGCTGCGCTGTTATATCGCGATATGAAAAGCGGCGTGCTTATTAGTATTTTACTAGTAACGGCTATTGCGCTTGGTTTAGACCTTGTGGAATATCAAGGAATTATTTCAATGCCGCCTTCAATTGCACCAACCTTTATGCAATTGGACTTTGCAGCCGCATTCGAAATCTCAATGCTAACAGTGGTTTTTGCGTTCTTATTTGTTGATTTGTTTGATACTTCAGGCACTTTAGTTGCTGTAACGCAAAAAGCAGGTCTTGCTGATGAACAAGGTAAAATGCCTCGTTTAGGTCGTGCATTAAGTGCCGACAGCACAGCTACCATTGCAGGCTCAATGCTTGGTACATCAACAACAACGTCTTACATTGAATCAGTAGCAGGTGTGTCAGTGGGCGGCCGTACAGGTCTTACTGCTGTGGTTGTAGGCATTTGTTTTTTGTTAATGATGTTCTTTGCGCCACTTGCTAGTATGATCCCAGCTTATGCAACTGCGGGTGCGATTTTGTATGTTGCTGTTTTAATGATGCAAAACTTAAAGCTGGTAAATTGGGATGATATGACAGATGCAATCCCTGTCAGCGTGGTATTATTAATGACACCGTTAACTTTCTCGATTGCTCACGGTATTGCACTTGGTTTTATTTCGTATACTGCGGTGAAGTTGGTATGTGGTAAAAAAGATGAAATCAGTATTAGTGTGTGGGTATTAACAGCGCTGTTTATTGTTAAGTTTGCGTTTTTATCTTAATTAGCACAAAGCAAAGAAAAAGTGGTTTACCACTTTTTCTTTGGTGCGAATAATACATCTAAATCGTCTTGCTCTTGTTCTGCTTTTTTCTTCAGTGACGTTGCATTTGATGCTTTTAATTCAGAACTAATCGTTTCTAGATAATTCTCTACTTCTTGCTTTTTGGTATTAACATAATCATCGCTATAGCTAACTGCGCTGAGAGTCGCAAGTGCCTTTTCAAAATACTGTCTGGCAGAACCCACCATGTTTGCTGAACGGGCAGAGATACCACGCTTAATTTGGCTTTCTACATTGATTCGCAGTTGTAACTTTTCAAGACGTTTATCTTCAGCAACAAATATTTGGCTATCTATTTTACCTTTGCCATGCTCTGAGCGAAGTAAGGCGCGTAATTTCTTTATCCCTTGAATTAGGGCAATCAGTTGTTTGTCGTTATCTGGTAGGGCTAATGCATCACTATTATTAGCTTCGATAGGAGAGGCTAAACGTTCTTTTGATTCTTTTAATCTGTTTTTCAATTCTTTTGAGCTTGGAGAGAGCTCTACCATACCTGCTAAAGCATCATAAATACGACGCTGAATAATACGTAGGATATTTTCAGACATTGGGATATTGGCACTGTTAAGCAGTACATCCTCTGCTTCTTCAATGATTTTTTTCTGTTTTGTAAGCTCTTTACGGCGCTCTGCTTCTTGTTTTTCTTTATGTTGTTGCACTGCACTGACCCATAGTGCGATCACAATTAATGCAACAATGAGCATGATGATGATAGAAACAATCATTACTAAATCTCAGTTTTAACTATCTAATTTTTTTATCTTACATTAAAAAGATTAGATCTGAACAGTTTTGCGGTTAGTTATCTCGAATAAACTTCTTACACTTACTACTTTATAATGAGTATAGCCTTAAACTAGCACCTTTATTGAATATTTTGCGAGTAAACACCGCTACCGAGCTGTAATTTAATGTGTTAGCCTTAGAAACAATCGATATAAATGTATAGCGCGATGAAATATCGCTTGGCATTGCGCTTTACAGCCTTTATAAATAAACAATAACAACGTCTACAATGCAGCCATGAAACTACAACAACTCAGATATATAGTCGAAGTCCAAAATCATAAACTGAATGTATCCGCAACAGCAGAAAGTTTATTTACCTCGCAACCGGGGATCTCGAAACAAGTTCGTATGCTTGAAGACGAACTCGGTGTACAGATCTTTGGCCGCAGTGGTAAACACCTTACCCATGTAACCAGTGCAGGTAACGAAATTATTAATATCTCACGGGAAATACTGTCAAAAGTTGAAGGTATTAAAGCGGTTGCCAATGAGCATACCTTACCCGATCAAGGTAAGCTTAATATTGCGACTACTCATACTCAGGCTCGTTATGCATTGCCGAATGTTATTCAAGGTTTTATGAAAAAGTACCCAGCTGTTTCGCTGCACATGCATCAAGGTACGCCGCAACAAATTTCAGATGCTGCAGCACGCGGCGATGCTGACTTTGCCATTGCGACTGAGGCATTGCATTTATATTCTGATTTAGTCATGTTGCCTTGTTATCACTGGAATCGCAGTATTGTTGTGGCAAAAACACATCCGCTCGCGCAAAAGGCTGATAATTTAACCGTTGCCGATGTGGCTAAATACCCACTTATTACTTATGTGTTTGGTTTTACGGGTCGTTCTGAATTAGATAAAGCTTTCAATGCGCATGGGCTTGAGCCGCATATTGTATTTACTGCAACCGACGCTGATGTAATCAAAACCTATGTCCGTTTAGGCCTAGGTGTGGGTGTTGTGGCGTCTATGGCGATTGATCAAATAACTGATTCTGATTTAGTGTGTATTGATGCAAGCCACTTATTTGAAGCGAGCACTACCAAAATTGGTTTTAGAAAAGGCAGCTTTTTACGCAGCTACATGTATGATTTTATTGAGCGTTTTGCACCACATTTAACTAAAGAGTTAGTGGAAAAAGCAAGCTTATTACGTAATCAAGAAGATGTTGATAAACTATTTGAAAACATTGAGTTACCGGTAAAGTAAGTAATAAAAAAGCCGCGTTAAAGCGGCTTTTTTATTGTGCTCAAAACGTGCTATAAATTAACACTCGATGATATTAACAGCTAAGCCACCGCGCGCGGTTTCTTTGTATTTTGTTTTCATATCATTTCCTGTGTCGAGCATGGTTTTAATGACCTTATCAAGCGTAACCTTTTGCTCGCCAGAACCGCGCATTGCCAAACGTGATGCGTTAATTGCTTTAATTGAACCCATCGCATTACGTTCAATACACGGAACTTGCACAAGGCCGCCAACTGGGTCACAAGTAAGACCTAGGTTGTGCTCCATACCAATTTCAGCGGCATTTTCAACTTGCACAACATTACCACCCATTATTTCAGTTAGTGCACCAGCGGCCATTGAACAGGCAACGCCCACTTCACCTTGGCAACCTACTTCAGCACCCGAAATTGAAGCATTCTTTTTATATAAAATACCAATTGCTGCAGCTGTTAATAAATAACGTGTTGCAATATCACGGTCTACTTCTTTAATGAAAGTGTGATAATACATTAATACCGCTGGCAAGATACCCGCAGCACCATTGGTTGGTGCGGTAACAACACGGCCACCTGCTGCATTTTCTTCATTTACTGCAAGAGCAAACAAATCAACCCAGTCCATTGCGCGCAATGGGTCATTATTAACCTCAATATTTAATTTAAGGTGTAAGCTTGGTGCGCGGCGTTTTACTTTTAAACCACCTGGTAAGATACCCTCTGTACGCATACCTCGCTCGACACAGGCTTTCATTACTTGCCAAATATTAAACAGCTCATCTTTAATGTCTTTTTCGCTGCGTAGAGTTTTTTCGTTGTGCATCATAAGCGTTGATACACTAAAACCTGATTCACGGCATAGATCTAATAGCTCTTTTGCAGTATTAAACGGGTAAGGAGCTGGGTTTTCTTCGCGTATCTCGAGCGCTTTTTGTTTTTCGTTCTCGAACTCATCATCGCTTACGATAAAACCACCACCGATTGAGTAATACACCTTACTAAATAATTTTTCGCCATTTTGGCTGGCAATGATTTCCATTGCATTTGAATGTTTTGGTAGTGTTTTACGGCGGTGGAATACAATCGCCCCTTGCTTTGGGAAATTGGCTTTATGGCTTTGGTTTAAATAAATAACCTGTTCTTTTTCGATTTTTGCGAGGATATCGTCTACTAAATCAGCATCAATGGTTTCTGGATCATAACCAGCAAGACCTAATATTACGGCTTTACCAGAGCCGTGGCCAATACCTGTCTGCCCTAATGAGCCAAACAGCTCAACTTTAATATCGGTCACGTTTGCAAGTAAGTTTTTTTCTTCTAATTCGTTTACAAATAAACGCGAAGCGCGCATTGGGCCAACAGTGTGAGATGACGATGGGCCAATACCAATACTAAACATATCGAATGCACTGATCATAATTTGCTACTCATTTTTCTATTAACGGCATACTACCTGCCTTTGAACGGTGCCACATGATAACGTTTAAACGTGTCTGTGTAACCCTAAAAACAGGATAATTAAACTGGTAGGGCGAGCTGTTTGATAAAGTTATTAATAATGCTGGCTGTTGCCCCCCAAAGCAGACCATGCGGGGTCATTAAGCCTTGTAAAATAATGATTTTACCATTTCGTTCAAAGGGCAGGGGCTGCCAATTTTGTTGATTACTCAAATAAGATAAAGGCAGTAAAAAGCTAGCAGCAACTTCGTTGGGATCTGCCTGCCATGTTGTGCCTTCGCTAAGGACACAAACAAATGGCTCAATAGTGAAACCGGTTAGGGTCGCGTATTGGTGTAATTTACCGTGAACCGTCACTTGATGTGTCGCAATATTGAGCTCTTCATTGAGCTCTCGAAGGGCTGTGTGCATCAAAGAGTCATCATGCTTTTCATACTTACCACCTGGTAAGCAAATTTCCCCCGGGTGGTGAAGCAGATAACTTGGTCGTTTACATAGTAATAAATGTGCTTCGTCATTTACATCAAGCAATGGTAGCATCACGGCACTGGCGCGCTTTTCGGCATTAAAGCGAATGGTGCTAGGGCTCTGTGTGGTTTTACTTAAACTAAAACGAGCTATTATTTGCTGACTATTCAAGGTAGTTACTTCAACTTTTACTTTAACAAAGGCAGTATTTTATTTACTTTATCGTAAGTTTCTTGGTACTCCAAGTCGACCTTTGAATCAGCCACAATGCCACCGCCAGCCCAGCAATAGATAGCACCTTGATGACACACTAAAGTACGAATTGTGATACTAGTATCCATGTTGCCACAGGCACTCAAATAGCCAATTGAGCCGCAGTAAACATTACGACGATGCGGTTCAAGCTCTTCTATAATTTCCATTGCACGAATTTTTGGTGCTCCAGTAATTGAACCGCCTGGAAAAGCAGCATGAATTTGGTCAACGGCATCTTTGCCATCCGCTAATTCTGCGCGCACAGTACTTACTAAGTGATGTACTGCCGGAAAGCTCTCTATGGCAAATAAGGACGGCACGGTGACACTACCTGGACGGGCAACTTTTCCTAAATCATTACGCAAAAGATCGACAATCATGACATTTTCCGCACGGTCTTTCTCAGATTGTTGTAAGCGAGAAGCTTGCGCTTGGTCTTGTTCATGGTCGGCCAAACGAGGAAGCGTTCCTTTAATTGGTTTGGTTTCTATTTGGCCCTGATTAACTGAAATAAAACGCTCAGGCGAGATTGATAAAATAGCGCCATCAGGGTGGTTTATATAGCTTGAGAATGGTGCTTTATTGGCTTCTCGCAACTGTTTATAGGCTTGCCATGTTGAACCCGAAAATTCAGCTTTAAATCGCTGAGCAAGGTTGATTTGGTAGCAATCACCGCTTTTTAAATAAGCTTGAATTTGTTCAAACTTTTCGCTGTAGCTGGCTTTGGTCATATTTGAGTGCCAGCCACTTGTTAGAGCGAACTCTGCACTTTCTGGTGTTTCGTTTAGCTGCTGTTGATAGAGTGCTAAGCGATTATGATTTGGCTGACAGACGTAAAACCAGCTTTGTTGTTGCTTATCAAAAATAAGGGCATCAGGATAAAGACCTATTGCCATTTGCGGCATATTAATATCGTTTTTGGCAGTAGTCGGCATGCTTTCAATCACGCGACCTAAATCATAACCAAAATAACCAAGCCAACCACCAGTAAAAGGTAGGTTGTTTGAGTTTGGTGTGTGATTAAACTCCCTAAGACCAGATTTCATCAAACTAAAGCAATCACTTGATTGTAATTTACCATCTACAAAGCACTGATTATCGCGCACCTCTAATTGCTTTAATGGCGCAATGGCAATGATATCGAAACGGCTATTCACATGCTCGCTATTAGCTGAATCAAGTAACACGGCGTGGGGCAAATGAGCGAAATGAGTAAATAGCGTGATGCAATCACCGCTTAATTCTAATTTAATGCATAAATTTTCATCGTTTATCATCTACATTGCCCTGAATAACTAGCCCGAAACGGGCGAGGAGGGTATCATAAGTTAAATTTGATTGGCAGCGTTATGATTTCCTTTATAGTGATGCCATGACTAACCCGTAGAGTAAATCTTCGTCACCGGTTTACTCAGGATCACGTACAGCGCTACGCGATAAAAACTTAAGGAACCCGTAATGAGTACAATTCGTCAGCAAGACTTCATTGATAGCATTGAAGATGCATTGCAATACATTTCTTTTTATCACCCTCTCGATTTCGTACAAGCCTTAGAAAAAGCTTACAATAAAGAGCAAAGCAAAGCGGCAAAAGATGCCATTGCGCAAATATTAATTAACTCTCGTATGTCAGCTGAAGGTAAGCGTCCGCTATGTCAAGATACAGGTATTATTACTTGTTTCGTAAAAGTAGGTATGGATGTTAAGTGGGATAAAACAGACATGACCGTACAGCAAATGGTTGATGAAGGTACCCGTCGCGCATACTTAAACCCAGATAACCCGTTACGTGCATCAATTGTTGCAGACCCTGCTGGTACGCGTAAAAACACCAAAGATAATACACCATCAGTTGTTCATATCGACTTAGTGCCAGGCGCTGAAGTAGAAGTAATGGTGGCAGCGAAGGGCGGTGGCTCAGAAAATAAAACGAAAATGGTTATGCTTAACCCATCTGATGATGTGGCTGCATGGGTTGAAAAAACATTACCAACGATGGGTGCGGGCTGGTGTCCACCTGGCATGTTAGGTATAGGTATTGGTGGTACTGCAGAAAAAGCTGCGGTACTTGCTAAAGAATCTCTAATGGACCCAGTTGATATTCACGAGCTGATTGAGCGCGGCGCAGAAACAACTGAAGAAAAAATGCGTATCGATATCTTCGAACGTGCAAATAAATTAGGTATTGGTGCACAAGGTCTTGGCGGTTTAACAACCGTAGTTGATGTGAAAATCAAAACGGCACCGACTCACGCAGCATCAAAACCAGTGGTTATGATCCCTAACTGTGCAGCAACTCGTCACGTTCACTTTACGTTAGATGGTTCAGGCCCTGCTGATCTTAAAGCACCGAAACTAGAAGATTGGCCAGAAGTTACGTTTGAAGTTGGCGAAGGTACACGTCGCGTTGATTTAAACACACTGACTAAAGAAGATACGCAAGAATGGAAGATGGGTGAAACTGTACTTCTGTCTGGTACTATCTTAACGGGTCGTGATGCAGCTCATAAGCGTCTACAAGACATGATCCAATCAGGTGAAGGTTTACCAGAAGGCGTTGATTTTGATAACAAGTTTATCTACTACGTTGGCCCTGTAGATGCTGTGGGTGATGAAGCAGTAGGCCCAGCAGGCCCTACAACTGCGACTCGTATGGATAAATTCACCGATATGATGTTAGAAAACACAGGCATCATCGGTATGATTGGTAAAGCTGAGCGTGGTCCTGCTACAGTAGAATCAATCAAAAACAATAAGTCTATCTACTTAATGGCGGTAGGTGGTGCAGCTTACCTTGTTTCTAAAGCAATCAAGAAAGCACGTGTTGTTGCGTTCGAAGATTTAGGTATGGAAGCAATCTACGAGTTTGAAGTAGAAGATATGCCAGTAACCGTTGCTGTTGATAGTGAAGGTGCGAATGCGCATACGCAAGGCCCAGCTATTTGGAAAGCAAAGATCGAAGAACTTGATGGCAAATTAAAATAACCATCTTGTAACTCTTTAAATAAACGGCGCAACAGCGCCGTTTTTTTCAGCTCTGACCAGTCTTAGTTATTTCTTCACCATCCCCTTAAAAAGCATATATTTCTTGGCTTTATCGATACAATTTCTTTGTAATATTTTCTTTACGCTATACTTTACCTTTACGTTCACGTAATTAAGTATGCAATGTTAATATTTTGTTTTGAATTAACAATGCTTAAAGTGTGCTTTTTATGGTGTGTTTTTTCTTTAAAGTGTTATTTTTTGAGTCGTTATTTCGGCAGGGGAACTTTGCTTAGTTTTATCATCTCATATAGTGGCAAGGGAGCAAACGAAGTGATAAAGTCTCGGCACTTTCAGCGCTCACACCCCTTAGGGTAAGAAAATTTCGGAGTATTTAACTGTGGCTGTATTTAATAAAGTCGACTTTGATAACCACGAGCAAGTGGTGTTTTGTTCAGATAAAGAATCAGGCCTAAAAGCTATTATCGCGGTTCATAATACCAAGTTAGGTCCAGCAGTTGGTGGTTGCAGAATGTGGGACTACTCAACAGATGAAGATGCTGTAACTGACGCACTACGTTTATCAAAAGGTATGACGTATAAAAATGCTGTGGCACGCTTACCATTTGGTGGCGGTAAGTCAGTGATTATTGGTAATGCAAAAGAAATAAAATCAGAGCAACTTTTCCGTGCATTTGGTCGTCAATTAGAGCGATTAAGCGGTAGCTACTATTCAGCTGAAGACGTGAACATCACCTGTGACGATGTTGCTATTATGAATAAAGAAACTAACTATGTATTAGGTCTTGAAGGTAAAAGTGGTAACCCATCACCTTTTACTGCTTATGGTACATTCTTAGGTATTAAAGCTGCATTACAACATCAACGTGGCCACCAAGACCTAGCAGGTGTTAAAGTAGCAGTTCAAGGTTTAGGTGCGGTGGCGTATGGCCTATGTAAGCATTTACACGAAGCGGGCGCAACGTTATTTGTAACAGATATCAATGAGCAAGCTGTTGAGCGTGTTGTTAATGACTTTAACGCTACGGCTGTTGGTATTGATGAAATCTACGACTTAGATGTCGATGTTTATGCACCGTGTGCACTAGGCGCAACGGTAAACGACACGACTATCCCTCGTTTAAAAGCAACGATTATTGCAGGTTGTGCGAATAACCAATTAGCAGAGTCTCGTCACGGTGAAATTATTCGTGAAAAAGGTATCTTATACGCTCCAGATTACGTAATTAACGCAGGTGGTATCATCAACGTTTACTACGAAACAGCGCCAGAAGGTTATAGTGCAGAAGCATCAACGAAACACGTTGAAGGCATCTTTGATACCCTAACTGAAATCTTTGCTCGTTCGGAAAAAGAGCAAAAGTCGACGCATTTAATTGCAGATGAGCTAGCATTAGAAATCATCGAAAACGGCTTATAATTTAGTAAATTCACTAAATTTACAGTCAAAAAAAGGTGCGCAGGTCGCACCTTTTTTGTATCTGTTATTTATCGCATCAAGGTGACGAAGTTAAGCTTGCTAGGTACACTCAGCTTTTAAATTTCGAGGACACCTAATGAAAGCTCCATCTTGTGAAATCACGCCTATTGATCTAGCGACTTGGCCTCGTAAACAGCATTTTGCTTTTTTCAAAGAATTTTCTCTGCCTTATTTTAATGTGTGTGTTTCGCTCGATATGGCAGCTCTCTACACTAAATGTAAAACAGAGTCTTATTCGTTTTTTCACTGCTATGTCTACCTAACACTTGAAGCATGCCATGATTATGCGCCGATGCGTCAACGTATTATTGATTGTTTGCCAGTACAACTGTCATCGGTAAGAGGCAGTGTTGTAGAGCTTGCTGAAGATGAAACATTCCGCTTTAGTTATTTTGAAAAACAAGCGTCGATGGACGATTTCTCAAAACATGCCATTGCAGCGAGCAAAACAAGTAAAGCAAAGCCATTTTTTTCTGATGCATTTGCTGCAACAGAAGGGCAGCCTGATCTTATTCATATCTCAGTGCTTCCATGGTTAAACTTCACAGGCTTCTCGCATGCCGTGAGTGAGGGGCACGGCCTTGGTATACCTAAGTTTGTGTTTGGTCAATATGACTCGAAAACTGGCAAGATGCCACTCTCAATTGATGTGCATCATGCTTTGATGGATGGCTTACATGTGGCGCGATTTGTGAAAATACTGCAAGATAAAATTACGAATTTTTGTAATTGATTGTTGCTAAATGTCATTAAAGTGAGTAAGAATTGCAACTAATGTAGTATTATCTGAAGTTAGCGATGACTTTGGCTTCACAGAGCTACATCACTGAATAGAACGATAATAAATATCAGGGTTTTAGTTTTATGGTGCGGGTAGTTAGTTGTATTTTACTTTTCTTATGTTTCAGCGCTTTTGCAGACTCTGCACGCCTCTCTCTGAGTGACTACTTTACAGAGACTTGGAGTACTCGCGCCGGACTTCCTCATAATAGTATTAATAGCGTTACGCAAACTAAAGATGGCTACATTTGGATAGCGACTTGGGAAGGCCTTTCTCGCTTTAATGGCCGTGAGTTTAAACTTTTCACTCGCACAGAAATTCCTGGTTTACCAGATTCAGGCTTACGTAGCCTTATTCCCATGGATAATGGAGATTTATATATCGTTGGTGCGCGAGGTGGTATTGCTCTTCGCTCACAAGGTGGGTGGCGCGCATTACCCAGTTCTTCTGCGATGGTAAATCATGCGCTTGTCACTGAACAAGGTGAGCTTTGGTTAGCACTAGAAGGACAAGGCATTACTTACCGTGCTTCTGAAAATGCCACTGAGCAAAAGTTACTTGATAAGCTGAGCGCATATCGTCTTTTACAGGACAAAACTGGGGTGATCTGGGCTGCTACCAGTGATGGACTCTATCAAATTATTAATAATCAAGTTCGTAGAGTAGGTCAAGAATCAGGCCTACCTGACGCCTCTGTCTTTACTTTGTTACTCACTAGTTCAGGTACCTTAATTGTTGGGACCGAAAAGGGAGTATGGAAAAAGCAGCAAGACAAATTCATTTCTGTTGACCCTGTACTGAATAAAGAATCTATTTCTAGCTTACTTGAAGATAGTGAAGGCGATTTGTGGTTTGGCACCATCAATAAAGGGGTGTTCAGACTCAGCAGTGTAGGACTTGAAAACTTGGCCGCCGATGATGGTTTACCCAACAACCGTATTTTATCTTTACTGCAAGATCGCGAAAAAAGTATCTGGGTTGGCACTAATGCTGGTTTATTTCGCCTGCGCGAAGCGCCATTTACAAATTGGAGTCAAAGTCGTGGGCTTGCATCTGACTATGTGCGTACCGTGTTATCGCATTCTGATGGTAGTTTGTGGGTGGGCAGTAGTAATGGTTTAAACCGTATTGAAAATGGCAAGCTCACAACTCTTAGCCAAGCCTATGAAAAAGACCCGCTATCAGTTTTAAGTTTAACCGAAGATAAACAAGGCACAGTGTGGTTAGGCACTTATACTGCAGGTTTAATGAAAGTGGTAAACAAACAAATTTACCCAGTAAGAAATCGCAGTAATGGCTTGATTAGTAATGAAGTTCGCGCTGTGTTGTTCGATAAAATGGATAACTTATGGATTGGCACCGCGGGTGGTTTAACCAAAATAGATCCTGCCGGGCAAACTGAATTATTCACCACAGAAGATGGTTTAATTGGTGATTTCATTATGGCCCTTGTCGAAGATGACCTTGGCAGGTTATGGGTTGGTACGGGGGTCGGTGTTTCAATTTATGACCCAGCAACAAAGCAGTTTAAAACTCTAGAGTTTCCAAAGCAGTTCAGTACTGAGTATGCATTTGGCTTTTATTTAGATGACGATACTATGTGGCTTGCTACTGATAGAGGCCTAGTTCGCTACAATCTCAGCACAGATAAAATGAGCTTGTTTGGTCGAGATCATGGTTTACCAGTTGATAAGCTGTTCCAAGTAATTGAGCAAGGTGACTCATTATGGCTGACCAGTAACCGTGGTGTTATTCAAGTCAACAAAGCTCAGTTAGTTGCAATACTAGATAACCCTGAAAAAGTTCAACCAATGAGCATTTCGATGCAGCTTTATGATGAAGGCGATGGCATGTTGAGTGCGCAAGCAAATGGCGGTTCAAACCCTGCAGCTGTTCTTCATTCCGATGGACAAATATGGGTTGCTACTGCTAAAGGTGTCGCTATCGTAACACCAGAACGCTTAAAAGAAGCTAGTAAACGACGATTATCGACGGTTATTGAAAGCTTTGAAGTCGATGGCAAACCAATGACTTTACCTGTTGGTAATGAAGTTTTGAGTTTACCTGCTGGTGTTTCTCGTGTTTCGTTTAACTATGCAGGGCTTAGTTTTATCATGCCTGGGCGTTTAAACTACCAAACTCAATTAAGTGGTTACAATCAACAATGGGTAGACAGGGGGCGTCTGGCCATTACGGAGTACACCAATTTACCGCCGGGTGAATATACCTTTAAAGTGCGTGCAGGGTATCCTAATAGTGATTGGCAAAATAATGAGCAAGTACTGCGTTTTAAAATCGCCCCTTATTTTTGGCAAAAAACTAGCTTTAAGTTATTTATCTTAATTGCCGTACTTTTTACTGCTTATGTCATTTATAAATACCGCTTATATCATTATAAGCGTATTGAAATTGAGTTAACCGAAAAAGTTGAACAGCAAATGCATGATTTACAAACCCAAGCGGATGCTTTTGCTCATTTAGCGAACCATGATCAGTTAACGCAATTACCGAACAGACGAGCTTTCGATAGCTGGTTATCTGAAAACTTTAATCAATTTCAGCGTGATAATAAAACGCTTAGTATTGCCATTATGGATATTGATCACTTCAAACTTATTAATGACAACTTCTCGCACTTAATTGGCGATAAAGTGATTTGTGAAATTGCTCGTTTGCTGCGCCTGAACTTCCCTGATGAAGGTTATGCCGCTCGTTGGGGCGGTGAAGAGTTTACTCTGCTGTTCCCTTATAAAAATGCTGAAGAAGCTGCAAAAATGTGTGAAATTATCCGTTTAGAAATAGCCGATTACGATTTTTCAGAATTAGCACAAGAGCTCTCAGTGACGGTTAGTTTTGGCGTTGCAGATAATGCAGAAGTTACTGATTATGACCGTTTATTATCACATGCAGATACAGCTCTTTATCACGCTAAAAACAACGGGCGTAATAAAATTTTTATTTATAATCAAGGTTGCACTGCGCTAGAT
>NZ_JAKEVN010000049.1:0-27687 GCF_022398505.1 Pseudoalteromonas sp. Isolate3
ATATAATAATAAGGTTTATTGCGGAGAGGTAATTAATTGTCCTGAATGACTAAATTGAATGAATCATCAGGTTTAATAGTTGTTTGACTTCTGTTTGAAAGCCTAATGTTTCTTTTTGTGCTGCAGTCATTGTGTAAATCTCCAATTAACAAAGTGTCTAATCTGCACTATGACTCTTTATATGGGGCAGGCTTTTGGAACTTCAAGGCAAAAAATTAAATTAGCGGGTAAATTAGGGGTTAAACACAAAAAAGCCTGCTTCAAGCAGGCTTTTGATACCATTTGCGGTATTAGTTTTGGTTTACGGCGCGTCGTCCGCTAAATGCGTGCATAAGCGTCATACCATCGAGTAAATCGAGCTCACCACCAACAGGGACACCATGAGCTATCCGAGATGCACTCACCTGATACTTATGACAAAGCTCTGCAATATAGTGGGCTGTGGTTTCACCTTCAACACTTGGATTGGTTGCTAGGATCACCTCATTAATGCCACCTTGTTGCAACTTGCTTTCAAGAATATCAAGGCCAATTTCTTTTGGTCCTATGCCATCAATTGGCGACAAATGACCCATTAAAACAAAGTAAAGGCCTTGGTACTGACCAGTTTGCTCAATAGCAAGTACATCGGTTGGTGATTCAACCACACACAATAAACCACTATCTTGGCGTTTAACACTAGAACAAATATCACACACAGCTTGCTCTGTAAAAGTACGACAAGATTGACAATGCCCTACTTCATCCATTGCTTTAGTTAATGCATGGCCAAGTTGTTTACCACCTTGACGGTCACGCTCAAGCAAATGAAAAGCAATGCGCTGTGCCGACTTAGGGCCTATGCCTGGCTGGCATCGTAGCGCTTCAATTAGCTGTGTTAAACTAGGAGATAGTTGCATACAAAATCACTTAGAATGGCATTTTCATACCTGGTGGTAATTGCATACCGCCAGTTACTTTACTCATGCGCTCTTGCGTTTCTTCAGCAACACGACGTACAGCATCGTTACACGCTGCCGCTAGTAAATCTTCGATCATGTCTTTGTCGTCTTCCATTAGGCTTTCATCTAATTCAACACGACGTACATTGTGGTTACCAAGCATAGTTACTTTAACTAGGCCTGCACCTGCTTCACCTACTACTTCAAGGTTTGCGATTTCTTCTTGGGCTTTTTGCATGCGCTCTTGCATTTGCTGCGCTTGCTTCATCATGTTACCCATTCCACCTTTAAACATAACTGTCTCTCTTTCTAAACTACTTTAATTGGCATGAAGATAAGGGCTATTGTAACGAATTACAATGCCTGAATACTGTTTTCATCGATTATAGCGCTAAATAACTGTTGAAATTGCACTATGTTTTCGTCGCTATTTATTACATCAATAGCCTGTTGATGACGTCCTGCATCGATTTTTTGTTGAATCAAATACGGTGAGTCAATTACGCCATCAGCAAACTCGATACTAAGCTCTACATTATGACCGTAAATTTCACTTAATGCAGCATTGAGCTTTTGCCTTAGCACTGCGCTGTCTAAATGGCGCTGTGACGAGTCAACCTCAATGTGCAGTTGGTTATTCTGCTTGGTAAAAATTGAATGCAGTGCAAATTGGCGCATCCGTCCGCCGAGCCCCATGCGCTTTATTAAATACGCCCATTCATCTTGTTCGTGTGCAAATTTAATACTGCTGATCGGACTTTCAAAATCATCAGGGACCGGAATACTGGCTTCTTCTACTACTGGCTCTGGCACTTTTTGCGGGTTGATCTGCTCAAGCAGCTCAGGCGCTAAGTTTTCAGTAATTGTTTGATGCTTTTCTCTAAAGTCGACTTTTTTTACTTTATTACTGCTCTCCCCCGTTTGCTGGGGGATGGGCTTTTTTACTTCAGCAGCCATTGCTTGCTGCTGAGGCTGAATATTGGTCGTGGCTGTGCTTTGTTGCGCTGGCGGCTCTGCTTTGGGCTTCGCTTCAGATTGTTGTTCTGCTTTAGCATTCGTTTGCGTTGCAGCACCACTTAAACGCCCAGCACCTGAGATATTGCGGTCTTGTAAAATACGAGCAATGGCCGACTGCGCCTGACTTTGCTGCTGTTGTAATTGCACTGGTGCAGTTTGCTGTTGCTGAGGTGCTTCATTTGCAGTAAAGCCCTGATCATAGGCGCTATTCATCACATCATCGTATTGCGCAGCAAGTGATGAGTCCATTTGTGCATCATGATCAATCATGTAATCTTGCGAAGAATACTCCTGTGGAGAGTATTCAGCTGCAGGTACTTGCTCTGAGTAGCTTTGCTCTTGCTGTTGTGGCGCTGGTTCAACTTCAGCGGTCATTGCAGTTTCAACAGATTGCTGAGGCTGTTGTTCAACACCAGACTGTACTACCGCTGTTGCTTCAACTTGCTGGTCAGGCTCTTGGCTATGCACTGTTTCTGCTTTAGCTGCTTGAACAGGTTCAGCTTCAATAGGCTCAGCTTGAATTTGCTGAGGCTCTGAAGGAACAGCAGTTGTCTGTGCAGAACTTTGTGCTAAAAGTGCTTGCTCTGACGCTGCTTGTTCACGTTGCGCCGTTGATTTTTTCAAAATATCACGCAGTGCACCGGCACCACTTGGCTTAACCTGCTGCTGGGTATTCGTTGGTGTTTGGCTTTGTGCAAATTGCGTAGGTTGGAATGCCAACAAACGCAACATAATCATTTCAAAACCTAGTTTAGCATCGGGTGCCCACTGCAAATCTTTTTTACCATTTAATAGCAATTGGTAGTAAACCTGCATCTGCTGTGCATCAGTGGTTTGCGCTACTTGCTCAATAAAATCACGGTTAGTATCATCAAGTGCCGCTGCACTAGGCACGAGTTGCACAAGCTGAATAAGGTGCGTCAGGGCGATTAAATCGTCGAGCAAGGCTACAAAGTTAGGGTTTCGACTTACGACCGCTTTTACTTCTTGAAGTAGTGCATCGCCATCTTGGCACAGTAGCGCCGCTAACATGGTTTGGCTATATTGAGTATCCATCAAGCCAAGCATGGTTTGTACTGCCTGATGATTTATACTGCCGTTGGTTTGCGCAATTGCTTGGTCTGTAAGGCTCAGTGCATCACGCATACTACCATCAGCGGCCTTAGCTAAAATAGACAATGATTTATCATCAAAACTTAGCTGTTCTTGATTAAGAACATGGGCAAGCTGATTATGAATTTCTGATTGCGACAAAGCATTAAGATTAAACTGTAAGCAACGCGATAAAATCGTCACGGGCAGTTTTTGCGGATCAGTTGTCGCTAATAAAAATTTCACATGCTCTGGAGGCTCTTCCAATGTTTTTAGTAATGCATTGAAACTATGCTTTGACAGCATGTGAACTTCATCGATTAGGTATACCTTGTAACGACCACGTGTTGGTGCGTATTGAACGTTATCAAGGATTTCGCGGGTATCTTCTACTTTGGTACGCGATGCCGCATCGATTTCTAATAAATCAATATAACGACCTGCTTCAATGTCAGTACAACTTGAACATTGGCCACATGGCTCTGCAGAGATACCCTTATCGCAGTTGAGGCTTTTTGCGAATATACGTGCGATGGTTGTTTTACCCACCCCACGGGTTCCAGTAAAGAGATAAGCATGATGGAGTCTATTTTGTGTTAATGCATTCACTAATGCTTGTTTAACATGAGACTGCCCCACTAACTCGTGAAAGGTTTGTGGTCGCCATTTCCTTGCTAGAACCTGATAACTCATTAATTATTCGCCTTCGAATTCAACCAACTTTAAGATTTTGATGCCCATCTCAGCAACACGTTGCTCACCACCAAGCTCTGGTAAAGAAACAACAAATGCCGCATCAGTTGCGTTACCGCCTAGTTTAGCAACTAATTTTGCAGTTGCTTCGATTGTGCCACCTGTAGCAAGTAAGTCATCTACTAGTAACACTTTATCACCAGGTACAATTGCGTCTGTATGAAGCTCAAGAATATCTTCACCATACTCTAATTGGTAGCTTTGTGAAATCACTTCGCGAGGAAGTTTACCTGGTTTACGAACTGGAATGAATGGAATACCTAGTGCGTATGAAAGTGGTGCACCAAAGATAAAACCACGAGATTCAGTACCGATGATTTTTGTAAAACCTTGGTCTTTGTATGCTGCGATAAAGCTGTCGATAGTTGCTTTAAATGCGTCAGCATTAGCCATTAATGTTGTTACGTCGCGGAACATAATGCCCGGCTTAGGGTAATCAGCGATCGTTGCAATGCTCTGTTTGATGAGCGTTGAAGTTGCTTGAGTCATAATTATACTGCTCAAAAAGTTTATCTAACAAAGCTCGAGAGTATAACATCACCTTAGTGGAAAGTCGGTAGCAAGTTTCGAAATTAATCACTTAACTACAACAAAAAAGGCTGCATGGTGCAGCCTAGTGTCTTAAATTTGCTTGCGCAGATTAAGATAAAGAAGTGATCCAACCAAGAATAGCGTTAAGGCAGCCAATGCCACCGAATACAGCTAAAAACGCAATGAAATAAGTTGCATTGAACGGATCTTTAAAGTCTTTATCATTCGACATAGTTACTACCTTTATTTAAGCACGACAAAATAAGGTGCACATAATAGTCGAACAGCCCTCATCAATAAAGAGCTTTAGCCGATTTTTAAACCTATGTATTAGTAACCACAACACCGCGCTCTGCCATAGCGCTTAAGGTATTGAGGGCCCCTTGATACAACTGCTCTTGGCTAAATTGAGGAGCATGCTCTGCAACTGCTTGGCATACATCATTTAAATCTGCACCAGGCTTAGATTCAATAATATTAAGCAGTAATGCGGTCATCGCATTTGTTGATAAAAACTGTACTTCATCATCACTATCACGATAAACCACGAAGTAACTTGCTTGTGCTGTCGGCTCACTTGGTTGATTATCCACACTGATAGTATGAACTGGGAAGCTATAACTTAAATTGCGAGCAAACGAACTTAAATATAATGGGGAGCTTGTCACTTTATGAGCTGATAATTTCACTTCTTGTGCCACCTCTTGAGCAACCGACACATCAAGCTCAACCCATTCATAATGCGCCAGTTCGAACATAAAAGCAGGATCATCACTTTGCATTTCATAGTCATTTGCAAGAAAAGTCAAAAACTCCCCTGCTATATCTAAAAAATAAGGTGATTTACAGTCATGCATACTAAAGAAATGCCTAATGAGTCTCTGCCAAGCTTGCTCAGTATATAAACTTTTTAGCACTGGATACGCAGAGCTGACAAAACCATCCACATTATTAAAAAATAAATCGCGGTAAATCGCCATGCGACGCTCTTCAACATCGGCTGGCTTCTTATTATTTTCTGGGTCGCGAATATGCGCCATAAACTCTTGCTGTACTTGCGTAAAATGATTAGGCACTGTGTTTCACCGTTGCTTGATTTCGATGAGCAGCAGCCTCTTGCAACGCTCCAATGGTTCTCAGCTCTGTTAATAATTCACTCATAGGAGGAATATTAAAATCACGCTCTAATAAGGTGGGAAATACCCCATGAATTTCATAGGCTTTTTCGAGCAATTGCCAAACGGGATCGATCACTGGCGCACCATGAGTATCAACGAGTAAATCCTCAGCCTCAGTGTAATGACCAGCAACATGCCCATAGGCAATGCGATTAGTTGGTAATGCTGCTAAGAATTTCCCTGCATCATAACCATGATTAATCGAATTGACGTAAATATTATTAACATCGAGCAGTAATTTACAATCCGCCTCTTCTAAAACCGCATTAGTAAATTCAAGTTCCGTCATTTGTTGACCGGGCGCGCCATAATAAGAAACATTTTCAATTGCAATTGGCTGCTCAAGAATATCTTGAACTTGCCTAATTCGAGAGGCAACATGCTTAATAGCATCTTCAGTAAACGGAATTGGCATTAAGTCGTACATGTGCCCTTCTCCCGAGCAGTAACTTAAGTGCTCACTAAACAGACGAACATTATGCTCTTTGAAGAAAGTTTTAAGCGATTGCACAAACTCAATATCAAGTGCTGAAGGTGACCCAATCGATAACGACAAACCGTGACATACAAAGGCATGTTGCTCGGTTAGCTGCTTAAATTGCTTACCAAATCGACCTCCAAGCTTTAGCCAGTTTTCTGGTGCAACTTCTAAAAACTCAATGGGTTTAGGAACATCGATAAGCATTTCATCAAGCATTTCTCGGCGCAAACCTAGCCCAATCTGCCCAAAATCAGCTACTGATTCTTTTAACATACTACCTCCTACTAAAAAGGGCCTTTACGGCCCTTTCAAAAGCTAAGTGAGCGCTTAGTGGTTAGAACCACATTTACCTTCACCACACTTACCTTCTTTAGCTTTCTTTTTGTCTGCGCCACATTTGCCTTCGCCGCACTTACCTTCTTTAGCTGCTTTTTTAGCTGCACCGCATTTACCTTCGCCGCACTTGCCTTCTTTAGCTGCTTTTTTGTCTGCGCCACATTTACCTTCGCCGCACTTACCTTCTTTAGCCGCTTTTTTGTCTGCGCCACATTTACCTTCGCCGCACTTACCTTCTTTAGCTGCTTTTTTGTCTGCGCCACATTTACCTTCGCCGCACTTACCTTCTTTAGCTGCTTTTTTGTCTGCGCCACATTTACCTTCGCCGCACTTACCTTCTTTAGCCGCTTTTTTATCGCCGCCACACTTGCCTTCTCCACACTTACCTTCAGCCGCGTCTAACTGATACCCTGCTTGCATTTGCTGAAATTCAAATGGATTCGCGTTCGCATCAGTGGCTGCAAAACTTGACGCACCTACTACAACTGCACCTAATGTTAATGCAATTGAATTTTTCTTAACTGTGTTCATTCGATGACTCTCTTTTTTATAAAGGGTTATTAAACAAGACCTGTGAACTACAAATATCTTTCAATTTTTTCTAATTATTTTCTGAAAGTGCGCAGAAAGCAAATTACGATTTATAAAACAATCTAGAACAGCTAGAATACGCGTCCTAATTTTTGATAAGTAAACAGGTATCATGCGACTAGTTTTAGCACCGATGGAAGGTGTTGTAGATTTTAAAATGCGACAACTCCTAACTGATTTAGGTGGATTTGATTTATGCGTTACAGAGTTTGTTCGTGTCGTCGAAGACACGCTACCCGAGCGCGTGTTTCATCGCTATTGTCCTGAGCTAAAAACAGGTGGCTATACCCGTGCAGGTACACCTGTACGTATTCAATTACTGGGTCAAGTTGCCAATGCTTTAGCTGAAAATGCAGTTAAAGCAATACGTCTAGGCTCACATGGAATCGACTTAAACTTTGGTTGCCCTGCTAAAACGGTAAATAAAAGTAAAGGTGGTGCGGTACTTTTAAAAGACCCTGAGCATATGTACGAGATAATCAAAGCCGTACGTGATGCTGTCGACCCACGCCATGAGGTGAGTGCTAAAATCAGACTTGGCTTTGATGATGATAGTAATAGCCAAGAAATTGTTGATGCTGTTGTAAGCGCAGGCGCTTCAAGTCTTGCTATTCATGCCAGAACTAAACGAGATGGTTATAACCCTCCTGCTTACTGGGAAAAAATCCCCCCATTAATCAAAAACAAGAATATTTCAGTAGTTGCTAACGGTGAAATTTGGCAAGTTAAAGATGCTATACTTTGCCAAAAAAGAAGCCATTGCCAAGACTTAATGCTTGGTCGTGGCGCACTAGCAATGCCTGATTTAGCAAAACAAATAAAGTCACATGCACAAAACGAACATTATACTCCTATGTTATGGGAGCATGTGATATACCACATTATTCATTCATCAATGCACCAAGACGAAAGTAAATGTGAAAAGTACTTTGCTTCTCGAACTAAGCAATGGCTCGGTTATTTAAAACGCCAATACCCACAAGCAAGCGTACTTTTTGATGAGATACGTCGCTTAAAAGCCAAAGATGAAGTAGCTGATGTGCTAAGAAAGTATGCCAAAGCGCCGAGTATTGATACAAATCATAATTAGCAAACGGATTTTGTTTGATAATACTAGTATTGCCCACTTGGAAGAAACGCGATGAACAATACTGAAATTCAAACAAAGTTATCTGCGGAACTTGCGCAGGTCAGACAACGTTTACTTGATATGCTGGCTAATTCTGAACAAAGCTATCATCAGCAACTACTATCGCAACTCAAAGATAACCCTCCTTCGGATTGGTTAGAGCTGACAGCAAATAACCTTGGCTCTGAATATCAAATATTGATTGCTCGGATAGAAAAGTTGGAAGCAGCACTTTGCCAAATTGATATCGGGCAGTATGGCTATTGCTGTGATTGCGAAGAAAAAATCGATGACGAACGTTTACTTGCAGATCCTGCAAGCCAACGTTGTCGGCGTTGCGCTCCATAGAGCGCAATGCTGTACTAATTTATAAAAATAAAACTCATTGCAGGATAAAGTATAATATCCTCAATTAACCAATCCGCTTGCAGCTGATCTACGCCTAAACGCTTCATTAAATTGACACGTGCTTGCTGTTCACTCCAAGTGTGATAATGAATACCTAAGTCGGTTTCCATCATAACTTGCCAGAAGTATTGCTCGCCTTGCGTTAGCTTACGTTTACTTTTTAGCGGGTCTATATAATCAAGCTGCCAATCAAGACCACTGTGCTGATGATTTTCCACAAAATAAGTCATCACTAATGGGCTAACATGAGAATCTGAAACAGGTAATACAAAATCTGCTCTTTGTAACTGCTTAAGTGAACTTTGGACCTCACTAAGCCAGTTTAAAGGAGACTTAGTCTCACCACTGAAGTAATTAAGTTTACTTTGGTACCAGTCTTTACCGTTCGCTAAACCAACTAAACCAAGCTTTGTACGAGGTTTATATTGAGTTAAGTATTGATTAAGTTTATAAAGCGCTGCTTGGACACTGTCATCGCTGTTATCCAGATGCGATTTAACCATGTTATGCAATAACGTTAACTCAATTTTATTTAATTTAAGGTTGCTTTGTTCAGCAGCAATTAACTGCATTTCAACTAACTCTAACCAATTAGCTAGTGCATTTGCTGAATAGTTATCCTGTGAACGAGCTTGACTAATAACATCACGTTGTACAGGCCAGACAAAATAACGTTCAGGATAACGCTCGGCAATAATTAAATAATTTAATTGCGCCTGTTGTGACTCATCTAAAGACGTCGCTTTTAGCTTTTGATAAGCTTGGTGACGTGCTTGCAAATAACTTTCAGAGAAAGGCCAGCTAGTAGCTTCAGTTTGCAGTTCTTGATTAGATAATAAATTATTAATTCTTTGCAGCGCTTGCTGCCCTTCCCTAAAAGTCTTGAAACCTGAAGATTGCTCAGAGCAAGCTATCAGCATCACACTTGCGACAAGTAATAATACGATCTGTCTTAGCATTTTAAAATTCCATAAAAAAAGCCCCAGAGGGGCTTTTTAATTTAAAACAACATCAATTAGATTTTTACACCGTTACGAGCGGCTTTATCTTTGATGAAGGCTGACCAGCTCTTCGCGAAACGACGCGTGCGCGGATCATCCATTGCCTTAGTGATAGCGTTGTAAGCTTGCTTGTACTTCTCTTGGTAGTAGTAAGCTTCAGCTAAATCAGAATAGATAGTTCCTTTTTTATCAGAACCTAACTCTAATGCCTTGTTCAAACGAACAACGGCTGCACTATAATTTTGCGATTGTAAAAGTAATGAACCTGCTTTGCGGTAAAGCTCTGCATCGTCATCAAATTTAGCCGCTTCTTCATAGTATTTAGCTGCTTTTTCAATATCTTTAGAACGGTGGTAATTAGATGCCACTGCGCTGATATTTTGCTTGTTACGCTTAACTTTTTCTTCGTTGATTGCCTTTTCAAGCACGACTGCTGCTTTGTAAGGAATATCATTTAACGAATAGAAGTTAGAAAGTACTTTGTATTCAACTTCGTTTTCAAAATAGCCATTTTTGTAGGCAACTTCCATGGTCGCTAGACCTTTTTTGAAGTCTTCGGTTTGTAGGTAGTATTTACCTAAACCAACCCAGGCTTTTTTGTCTTCAGGCCAAACACGAACAATCTCTTCAGCTACTTCTACCATGTTTTTGTACTGTTTAAGTTCAAAATAGGCAGCTAGCTTTAATTGGTAAGAAGCTTTTGCAGGTTCTTTTGCCAATTCAATTGCTTTGTCTGCAGCAGGAAGAACGTCTTTGTAAAGTTTTAACTCGTAGTTTGCTTGCGCAATACGTGTATAAACTTTGTCGTCTTCCTCACCTGTGAAGTCCATCCAAGCTGCATAAGCTTCTTTCGCTTTTGCATATTGCTCAGTACCCGCGTACATATCACCTAGAAGTTTTAGGCCTTGCTCTTGGTCAGCAAAGTTTAAAACGTCAGGCTTAACTGCCGCTGAGATGTGCTTAATAGCCAATTGGTACTGCTCTTTTTGAGCGTACATCTGACCTAAGTAACGATCAACTGTTGCCTTATCGAAATCATCCGAAGGATCGATTTCTTTAAGTAGTGCAATCGCTTCATCAAGCTTATCTTCATTGTACAAGTCAAACGCTTTAATAACTTTCTTACCAACGCGCTCGCCCATAACTTTAGTTTTTGCTTTTTTACGCGCTTCAATCTTCGCGTAATCTGGCGCTGCTAAAGCAGGTGCAGTGAAAGCTACACCTGATAGAGACATAAGAAGCGCAAGTGCAGTTACTTTAGATAAATTTCTCATTACTCGCCTCCTTAGTTGCCTTGGTTAAGTTTAAAGTCTAATTGTACTTGAAGACCAAATTGCTTCTGTGGTTTACCATCGATGATTTTCGGACGGTACTTCCACTTACGTAGCGCACGTTTAGCTTCGCGGTCGAAGATACGTTTTGGATCGGCGTCGATCACTTCAACATCTTCTACACCACCAACTTCATTGATAGTGAATGAAAGTTGTACCCAACCTTCTTTACCATCACGCGCTGCTTGCGTAGGGTATTTTGGTTCAATACGAACGATAGGTGTCGCGTCACCATCACGTCCAAATGCACCTGGACCACTTAGGCCACCAGCTGTGCTACCCACATCGATGCTTGGCATATTAAATGACAAACCACCAGTGTTCGGGTTGCTGTTTTCCGGCTGAGGCGGCTGCGGCTTAGGCGGCTGCTTTGGCGGTGGCGGAGGCGGAGGCGGAACACGCTTCCTCTCCTGCACCTTAGATTCAGGCGGATTCGTCATAATTTCGACTACGATCTGTTCTTTTTGTTCAGTCGCACGATCAGCTCCACCGGAGATGAGGTACGCCATGAAGTAGAACAAGCCGAAAGTAACTGCCCCACCTGCAATCAGTGAAAACAGAAAACGAATCATTACTGATCTCCAGCTATTGAAATTTTAAGGTTATCACCCGTCGCTTTGATCTGGTCCATAACTTTAACCACTACGCCGTGTTTTGCTTCTTTATCAGCTTGCAAAATCACAACTTCAGTAGGTTGTTCTGCTAATAAACTTTCAAGTTTAGCTGATACACGCTCAACGTCTACTTGTTGTTTATCAATCCAGATCGCACCGTCAGCACGGATAGCAACAAAAATGTTTGCATTTTTTTGCTTCGTAGCTGCAGCTGCTTTAGGTTTATTGACTTCGATACCAGCCTCTTTAACGAACGATGTAGTTACGATAAAGAAAATAAGCATGATAAATACGATGTCAAGCATTGGCGTCATGTCAACCGCTGCTTCTTCTTCTTCACGAAAACGTTGTTTACGTGCCATATTTAATTCTCTCTCTAGTGATGAGGCATGCTATCTACAAGTTTAGCTTTCGCCATTCTCGCTCTCGCTTCTAGACGTGAGCTAAAGAATACTCCAGATAGTGCCGCAACCATTCCAGCCATTGTTGGGATTGTTGCCATTGAAATACCTGATGCCATTAAACGTGCGTTACCTGTACCTTGAGTAGCCATGGTTTCGAAAACCGCGATCATACCCGTTACAGTACCTAGTAAGCCTATTAAAGGACAAATAGCTACCAATGTCTTAATCAACAACATACGCTGATCTAATTTTTCAGACGCTTCAGAAATCCATGCTTCACGGATTCTGTGTGCGTACCAAGACGTAGTGTCTTGGCGGGCATCCCACTGAGCTACAATGTTCTTCGTCATACGAGGAAACTCAGCTAGTAGGAACCAATAGCGCTCAATCATTAAAACCCACATAAGAAAGAGTGCTATCGCGACCACGTATAAAACCTGGCCGCCTGTGCCAACAAAATCCCTGATAGATTCCCAGATCTCCATCAGGACTAGCATTAGGCTTTCTCCTTCTCCGCGTGAGCAGCGATGATACCTGCGCTTTGCTCATCAAGGACATGTAGAACCGACTTACTACGACCCGCAACAATTGAGTGAAGTAGAATAAGTGGTAGAGCTGCAATTAGACCTAACGCTGTAGTAACAAGTGCTAGAGAGATATTACCAGCCATGATCTTCGGATCACCTGTACCGAACAATGTGATTGTTTGGAACGTAAGGATCATACCGATTACCGTACCTAGTAGACCTAGTAATGGAGCGATTGCTGCCAAGATCTTGATGATGTTGATACCAGCTTCAATGCGAGGCGTTTCACGTAAGATTGCTTCGTCAAGTTTAAGCTCAAGGTTTTCAACGTCTTGATTCTTGTTGTCAGCATAAACCTTAAGAATACGACCCAGTGGGTTGTTTGTATTCGGAGTAGAAAGGTTTTTAAGCTGGCTCTTAATCTTAGTGCTAGTAAGCGCAAGATCAATGAAACGAACGATGAAGATAAGTAGACCAACAACAAGTAATACTGTGATGATGTAACCTACTTCAGCACCTTGCTCGTAGTATTCCATTAACGATTTCTTCTGCGTGTTGATACGTAAGATCGCGCCACGAGTCGGGTCGATGTATACGCCAGCATAGTTGTCAGAAGAAGTATTTTCTAAATCGCTGATACCAGCTAGGATGTAGCTATCAGGTTGCTTACCTAGTGGTTGGATTGCTTTAGTTTCTGGTGAGTAGATTAAATAACCATCGTCAGTTACTAAGTTGAAGTTACCGATACGCGTTACTTTCTTCACAGAAGATGAACCGTCAAGACCCGCAACTTCAGTTTCGAAAGTTGAAACTTTAGCTGACTCAGTCATTTCAGTTTGAAGAGAAATCCAAAGCTCTTCAAGTTCACGTACAGTTGGAAGTTCTTTCGCAGCAGCTAGTGAGCGAAGTACTTCAGCACGTCCTGGTTTTTCAGCAGAAACAAGTGATGCTTCGATTGAACCGATTGCATCAGCAGCTGCACGACGTACAACACCGAACATCTCACCTAACGTACCTTGAGCGTTTAAAAGAGCTTGCTCTTTCTCAGCTAAAGTATTTTCGTTTTGTGCATATTCTTTAGCTAAACGGTCACCACGAGCTTTTTCAGCAGCTAGGTCACTTTTAGCTTTGTTAAGTAACGCTTGCTTATCAGCACGAGCTGAAAGGAACTCTTGTTCACGTTGCTTATTTAATTTGCCTTCAGAGATACGTTCTTGCTTAACTTGCTCAAGAATTTTGTCTAAAGCATCAGTGTTTGCGTGTGCATTAAGCGCGGTACCTGCAGAAACAGATAGTACTGCTGCAACAGCAAAACCTTTAAATAGTTTCTTCATTATTGATTACTCCGCGCCAAAGATTGGTAGTTTAACAAGTTCTAATGTCGCTTGTTTACGCGCCATACGAATAACTTCTTTAACAGGTTTTAGGTATTCTTCACCTAATTCTTTCCACTGTTTAGTGTTGTTATCCCACACCCACGCGTGCTTAAGGTCAAAAGACTGAGCAACGTAAGTGATACGACCTAAACGACCGAAGTCAACGTTGATGCTCTTACCGTCGATCTCAAGAGTACCTTGTGAAGCAGTTACAGCTGAGCTGTATGCAGTTTCAACAGTGTAAGCTTCAAGAACTTGGCGGAATTTTTCAGATGTAGTAACTGATGCTGACGCCATGATGTCACGAAGTCTTTCAACACGTGCTAGACGGTTTTCAAGATTGAACGGAACGTCCGCTTTGATGAATTGCTCAAGCGTATCGATCATGCGATACATCAAAGGCACAACGTTTTGTTTCGTGTTATCGATAGTTGCGATTTGACGGTCAAACGACTCGATTGAAGCATTTTGGTCAGCGACCAAACGTGCTACGTGATCGTTATAAACCTTCATTAGCTCAGTTTCGTCAACAACGCTACGGTACTCAGCGATTAGCTCTTGAGTTTGACCATATACATTGTCAATTTTAGTTTGAGACTTAACAGCAGCCTTTTGAATTTGTTGACCTGCATCTTGCACATCTTTCAAAGGATCTGCAATCACATTGCTGCTTGCAAATGCAAAAGCGCCAACCAACGCTGATGCTACAAGACTCTTTCTGATTTTAACAGACATAGTTCCCAACCAATTAAGTAATGTTACTTTTATAATTTAATTACCCCCCGAAGAGGACAACCCTGATATCTTTTAATAGATATCAACCCTCCAATAATGCTAAATGCATCAGAGTCTGTCAACTTGATGTTCGGCTTTCGTCGGAAAAATTTGGTGACTCGTCGTTGAAAGGAAAAGAACCAAAACAACGAATTAACAAAAATATAACAGAGGTGTTCATATGATACTTCTATAGCCCTTTGCTGGCGAACATTGCATTCATATTAGGTTCAACCTTAAACATAAATGTAACATTTTATGAAATCTGAAAATGCTGAAGAAAAATGAAAAAAAAATTCCGTTTATTCATCTAAAAAATCTATTTTGAAGAATTTTTATGCACTCGCCACGTGTAACCGCTCAATAAGCAGCCAAATCAGGCACTAAACACAAGAATGAGAGAGTTGAAATCTCTCACCGCTATGGGTGAGAGAGTTAAAATATTGCGCGGTCTTTTACAAGCTTGGCAAGTGAAATAATTGAATCAACTTCAAGCTTTTCAAATATTTTCGCTTTGTATGTACTTACTGTTTTGTTACTAATAAAGAGCTTTTCACCGATATCTTTGTTCGATAAGCCTTGTAGTAAATAATTCATCACCGCAAGCTCACGTTCAGTTAGTAACTCGTCAATGTCTTTTTCCGAAGCGATTAAGTGCTCTTGCGGGAAGAATGTATAACCACGCAAAATCATTTCAACGGCTGAAGAGATATCTTCAAGGCTTTCTGCTTTGTTTACAAACCCCTGCGCACCAAGTTTTGCAGCTGTACGGATAATATGCTTGTCTTGCTTAGCTGATAGAAACAACACTTTACCAGTAAAACCACTACTGACGGCGCGCTTATATAAACTAAAGCCATCGGAGTCTTCTAACTCGATGTCTAGAATCGCTAGCGCTACATTATTACTTTTTAAAAACTGCAACGCTTCTTTTTGACTTGCAACAGCTTGTACTTCGTTTACTAGTGTAGACTTGGCAAGTGCCATTTTAATTGCTGTTGCCACCATTGGGTGGTCGTCTACCAAAAGTATATTGTTTCCTATGCTCATCGATTAGCAAACCTTCATTATATTTCATCAAACAAGTATAAGTTACTCAGCATTATTTCCACATGTGGATAAGTTAAGTTTAGCGGGTTATTTCTAGTTTGGTGAAAAATAACTGTAAACATTTTGCTGCTAACTTTCGAGTTCAATCAAAACTACTAACTAACATAACAGACGCTGTTATGTTTAATAAATTACATCGTTACAGCATATAATACTTTAGTTATGGAGAGTAGCTTTTAGAGCATAGATCGTGAAGTTCTAGCTTATCTTCTGATTAAATTAGTCGTTTTCAATGCCTTTGGAGGAATATAATTTCGGTACAGCTAATTAATGTTTGGTGAGATATGAATGTTGCGATATTTGTGAGGTAATGATGAATTTTGGTGAAACAGAAACTGTTCCACCAAAATGAGAGGTTCACATAATAAATTATGCTACTTCTACGTTCTCAGCTTCAGGGCCTTTTTGACCTTGTTTGATGCCGAAAGATACTTGTTGACCTTCGCTAAGAGTGCGGAAGCCTGTACCTGTGATAGCACTGAAGTGTACGAATACATCAGGGCCATTTTCTTGTTCAATAAAACCGAAGCCTTTAGCTTCGTTGAAGAACTTAACTTTACCAGTAACCGTGTTTGACATACCAAATTTTCCTGTAAGTCAATTATTAAAATTCAGCCATAATGGCTCTATCCTCCCTGAGTGAATGCCCAATAAACTTGGGGTAAAGTACAGGAAGAACCAATAACCTAACCGGTAACCGTACAGCCGCACATTATCCGTAAATTCAATACGCAAAAACTCAAAGCAATTTAAGACTAACACATTAAATAGTTTTTAGCTCTATTAATCGAAAATAATTTTAAGGTCAACTGCCGAAACAAAAATATATGACAGTATTATTTATAAACAATTAATAATAAATGAAAAAAGCCCATCAAAATGATGGGCTTCTAATTTTCAAGAAAAGAGTGCTATTGCTTTAGATTATTTTACTTGCCAATCCATTTTCGCTTCAGCTTTGATTGGCACCACTTCTGAATCACCTAGTTTATAGCTTGCTGGTACCGTCCAGCTTTCTTTAAATAGTGTAATAGTATCTTGGTTACGAGGCATACCATAGAAGTCTGGACCAAAGTGGCTTGCAAAACCTTCTAGTTTATCTAAAGCCCCCGCTTCTTCAAATGCTTCAGCATATAACTCAATCGCAGCATGTGCTGTGTAAGCACCTGCACATCCGCAAGCTGCTTCTTTTTTATCTTTGTAGTGCGGAGCAGAATCAGTACCTAAGAAGAACTTTTTACTACCACTTGTTGCAGCAGCAATCAACGCTTGTTGATGGATATTACGCTTCAAAATAGGTAAGCAGTAATAATGAGGGCGAATTCCACCCGCTAACATGTGATTACGATTATAAAGTAAGTGATGAGCAGTAATTGTTGCTGCTACATTTTCAGGTGCATTATTAACAAACTCTACCGCATCTTTTGTTGTGATGTGCTCAAGCACAATTTTTAAGTTAGGGAAATCGTTCACTACGTCCGCTAAAATTGTTTCTAGGAACACCTTCTCACGATCAAAAATATCAATAGATGAATCTGTCACTTCACCATGAACAAGCAACAACATACCCACTTCTTGCATTGCTTCAAGTACAGGGTAGATGTTTTTGATTGAAGTAACACCTGAATCTGAGTTTGTAGTCGCACCAGCTGGGTACAACTTAGCTGCAACAATTTTACCCGTTGCTTTCGCTTTTTTGATTTCTTCTGGCGTAGTTTTATCTGTCAGATAAAGCACCATTAACGGTTCAAAGTTACCCTGTGGACCGGCAGCTTTAATTCGCTCATAGTAAGATAACGCAGTTTCTGTACAAGTTGCCGGTGGAACAAGATTAGGCATGATAATTGCGCGACCCATGTAACGGCTTGCGTCACGAACGGTATCAACGAGTTGCTCACCATCACGTAAATGAATGTGCCAATCATCAGGGCGTGTAATTGTTAGAGTTTGCATCGAATTTAAATCTGACATTGCTTGTTTCCACGGCTAAAGTTAGGGGGATAGCGTAAACTTTGAGCAAATAACCTTGCTAAATTACCCAAGTTCATATTCAGGTGCCTAGTTTACACCAGTTCCAGTTTTTTTTGAAAATAACTTTGTGGATAGTTTGATAGTAGGTTAACGTAATAAATTAATACAACATTTCGGTTACCTTTTATTCTATGCCTAAGAGTTTAGACACTGCTTTTGCACTTGAGGTCAAAACAGACCAACTACATATAATTAATCAATTTTCATCATCTGTAATGCAATTAGACACAGTTGAAGAATTATTAGAATATGTTACGTCTGAAGTGGTTAGCCGCCTAGGCTTTATTGAATGTGTAATTTACCTCGCAGATGATAAAACTCGCACCCTAAAAGAAATGGCTTCTATAGGCACAGCTGGCAGCCATGATACTTACCATATTGACCGTACAGAAATCAGCTTTGATCAAGGCATTACGGGTTATGTCGCAAGTACTGGTAAACCTTTGATGATTGCTGATGTTAGCCAAGATCCACGTTACATCGCAGATTCTCGCCCAGCTCTTTCTGAGCTTTGCGTACCATTAGTTTACAAAGAAAAAATACTGGGTGTGATTGACTGTGAGCATCCGCAAAAAGATTACTACAATGACGCGCATTTAGAGATTTTATCAACTGTCGCGCATTTATTAAGTGCCAAGATCAATCAGGTTCGCACCATAGAAAACTTACAGCAAACCGTCATGCAGTTAAACGATGCGCAAAAGCTAGAACGATCGATGCTGCAAATCGCCAATTTGACGTATCAATCAAGTGAACTAGATAGTTTTTTTGAATCATTACACGGCATTATTACCTCTTTACTCAGGGCAGATAATTTCTTCATTGGCCTTTATGACAAGCAGCTCGATGTGCTTGATTTAGTTTATATTATTGAAGAAGGCGTGCGCTCAAATGCTCATAAAAAAATATCGAAAGAACAACTAAAAGACACTGCGTCTTATTACTTACTAAATATAGATCAGTCACTTCTTTTTACTAAAGAAGAATTTCAGCAGCACATTGATGCTGGGCATTTTAAAATGGTCGGTCGTCAGGCTGAGTCTTGGCTAGGTGTACCGTTTAAAGTGAATGAGCGTATTAGCGGTGTCATTGCCGTACAAAGCTACAGTAAAAGTTACCATTATGACGAGCATGATCGTGCCTTACTCACTTATGTTAGCCGTCAAATCAGCATGGCAATAGACCGTCAATTATCAAGGCAAGAGCTTGAGCATCGAGCTCTTCACGATGAATTAACAGGACTTGCTAATCGTTCTTTACTGATTGAGCGAATTAAACATGCAATACTTCGCCTCGCAAGAGCAAATAAGCAACATAAGCATGCCCTACTCTATTTAGACTTTGACCGCTTTAAAAGTATCAATGATTCGTTAGGCCATGAAGTTGGTGACCATTTTTTAGTTAAAATTTGTGAATTGATCTTAAGCACTATTCGTAACACCGATACCTTCGCCCGCTTAGGAGGCGATGAGTTTGCCATTTTTATGGAAAACATTACCGATAAACAACAAATAAATGATGCCCTTGAACGGATCCAGCATGTGCTCGCACAGCCCCTTGATATTGATGGACACCTTCTACAAGCATCGACTAGTATAGGTGTTGCTTTTTGTGAAAGTAGTCGCGATCAAGCGTATAAGCTATTGCAGCATGCTGATGCAGCAATGTACGAGGCGAAATCATCTGGCCGTGGTAAAGTTAAGTTTTTCAACAATACAATGCGTAAAAAACTTAAAAATCATGCCGATATAGAAAATGATTTACAGCATGGCATTGAGCATGACGACTTTGAACTTTACTACCAGCCAATTTTTACTATTCAAGACACAAGAGTTGTTGGCTTTGAGGCCCTTGTGCGCTGGCATCACCCAAGCAAAGGCTTTGTCTCGCCAAATGATTTTATTCCGGTAGCTGAAGACACAGGTCAAATTATCAACCTAGATTTACATTTACTTCAGCTTGCTGCAAAGCAAATTGCAAAGTGGACGAGTGAAGGAAAAGCATTTGGCCGAATTACCGTAAATGTGTCATCACGTCACTTTGCTAGCCTCGATTTTGTGGAACAAATACATGCCTTATATAAGCAATATAAGTTACCTCTTGGCTCACTATGCTTAGAAATAACCGAATCTGGACTTATCGGTAATCTAGAGCTGGCGACAAAAATCATCAAGGGTCTTGAGCCTCTTGAAGTGAAACTGTGTTTAGATGACTTTGGTACAGGCTATTCCGCGCTTGGGTATTTACACCAATTACCGATTCATATAATGAAAATTGATAAAAGTTTCATTGACCATTTAAACAAAGCGCACAACCCCTTAGTCGATGCTATTTTATCGTTAGCGCAATCATTAAAGCTCGATGTAGTCGCAGAAGGAATTGAAACGGAAAAACAATTGGCTATTTTAAAGCAAACTCAATGTAAATTTGGCCAAGGCTTTTTAAAAGCAAAGCCTATGCCCGCTAGTGAAGCAGAAAAAGTGATAGCAAACGGCCTGTAACTAAGTATAAAAAAGCCTTGCGAATGCAAGGCTTGGCTCTATTAAATATTAGCAACGTTTACAGCTCCCCAGGAGCGAAGTTATCCACAGCTATCGCTTTTTTGCGCAGCTCATTGGCTTTGTTCATTCGCTCAGCAACGGTTTCGTTAATCAAGTTTTTCTCTGCCGCTACGACTATTGCATCCTCAAGTTCAAGGTTTTTAGCAATAGTGCCTTCTTTTTGCCATTTACGAAGCTGCTTAAAGTCATCGTGGGTATCAATCATGGCTAGAAAGGCATTTTCCATCACCCCTGTACCGGCATTTTCATCAACATAACAAAGGTGAGTTAATCTGTCTCTGAAGACACCTGGCTTGCTCATGTGCTCACACATAGTTTGTGCTAACTCGTCACTTGGGCGGTGATAATGATTACCTACCGGGAACACAATGCGTTTCAGTAAGAAATTAATAACAGGATTAGAGAAGTTTTTAAAGAAACCATCGAATGCCTGACCTATGCAAAATAACGAATGCTCAACAGCATATTGTACAAATGATAAATCAGCTTGTTGACGGCCTTCATCTTCGTAGCGTTTCAGTACACATGAAGCTAAATATAAGTGACTAAGCACATCACCTAGGCGCGCCGAAATCATCTCTTTACGTTTTAACTCACCGCCTAAAACCAGCATAGCAACATCAGTACAAAACGCTAAGCCACGACTCATGCGGCTTAATTGTTTGTAATACACAGCTGTTGCACCAGATACCGGCGCTTTTGCGAAGTAACTACGTGTTAACCCGTGTACAAACGCCATACCTGCGTTGCTACCAGCAAACAAAATATGTTGCAGTAGTAATGAGTCAAACTCTTTTAAAGCAACATCATGATCTTCCATTGCAGCCGCTTCCATTTCTTTAAGAACAAAAGGATGGCAACGCGTAGCACCTTGACCAAAAATCATCAAATTACGAGTGAGAATGTTTGCACCTTCTACAGTAATCGACACCGGGATCCCCATATAGCCATGAGCTAAATAGTTATTTGGGCCCACTTGGATCCCTTTACCTGAGTGAATATCCATAGCGTCATTCATAACAGTACGACCCATTTCTGTCATATGATATTTTGCAATTGCAGTAACCACAGACGGACTCAACTTCATATCAATCGCGCCTGCAGTCATTAGTCTTGCAGACTCTAAGGTGTAAGTTAAACCACCTATGCGCGCAAGAGCCTCTTGCACTCCTTCGAATTGTCCAATTGAAACACCAAATTGTTGACGCACAGTTGCATAGGCTGATGTCATTCTTGAAGCCAAATGGCCTGTTGCTGTACTAAGCGCAGGTAACGAAATACCTCGGCCTGCACTTAAACACTCAACTAACATGCGCCAACCTCTACCTGCGCCTTTTTCGCCACCAATGATCCAATCAAGTGGAATAAACACATCTTTACCGTAAGTTGTGCCATTCATAAATGCCATATTCAACGGGTAATGACGCTCACCTGTCTGTACACCTTCGTGATCAGTAGGAATTAGCGCACATGTAATGCCAAGCTCTGTTTTATCACCTAATAAGCCGTCAGGATCGTACATTTTAAATGCAAGACCCAGCACTGTAGCAATTGGCGCAAGCGTGATATAGCGTTTTGACCAGTTAAGTTTTAAGCCAATCACTTCTTCACCGTTATGCATGCCCTTACAAACTACACCAGTATCAGGAATACTACCCGCATCAGAACCCGCCTCAGGGCCCGTTAAAGCAAAACAAGGCACATCATCACCTTTCGCTAGGCTTGGTAACCAACGCTCTTGTTGCTCGGTAGTACCATAATGAAGCAGTAATTCGCCTGGGCCTAAGCTATTTGGCACCATGACGGTCACCGCAGCGGTTAAGCTCTTAGTGGCAATTTTCGATACGATGGTTGAATTAGCTATGGCTGAAAACTCACGGCCACCAAATTTTTCAGGAATAATTAACGCAAAGAAACCTTCTTTTTTTAGGTAGTCCCACACTTCTTTTGGTAGGTCTTTATCTTTTTGCACGATTTGATAGTCATCAAGCATAGCTAACAAGGTTTCGACTTGCTCGCTCATAAATGCGCGTTCTTTTTCGCTAAGTTCGGGTTTAGGGAAACGATGCAGCTTTTGCCAATCAGGGTTACCGCTGAATAATTCACCATCCCACCAAACATCACCTGCTTCCATGGCTTCACGCTCTGTTTGCGATAATGGCGGCAAAACTTTTTTAAACATACTAAACGTAGGTCGTGTAACAAGATTGATGCGAATGTCTTTCACAGCAAAAATTACAATCACAGCAACTAGTAACAGAATAATTACGGTCGTCATTGTGCAATCCTTTTATTTTATTTAACTGCTTCAAGTATGACTGATCGTGCCATAAATACAACGTAAGCAGCTCTTACTAAGGTTGTTTTTAGCGATGCTGTTTGTTGTTTACTAAGACACTGCTATTATGCATGTGCAATAAATAACAATAAACTTCTAGGGAACGTTATGAAAAAGACTCCATTTAAGCTCAGTATGAGCGCACTTATGGTAGCGAGTGCTCTTGCACTTACTGGCTGTAATGATGACGCTGCGAGTACAAAAACGACAACGACTGAAGTCCAAACAAGTCAAGTAACCGCACAAGATGCCGCTAAATTTATCGCCGATACTGAAAAAGAATTAAGTGCGCTTTATTTAGAAGCAAGCCGCGCTGAGTGGATTTATGCCAACTTCATCACCTATGATACTGCTGAGCTATCTGCTGAAGTTAATCGCAAAATGACCGAAGCCGTTGTACGCCTTGCTAATGAAGCTGCAAAATTTGATAGTTTAGAACTTGATTACGATGCACGCCGTAAACTTGATAAGCTAAAACTAGCGCTCACTTTACCTGCACCACAAGATGCTGAAAAAACAGCAAAACTCTCGCAGTTAGTTGCTGAGTTAGGTGGTATATATGGTAAAGGTAAATACTGTAAAGAAGATGGTAGCTGTTTAAGCCTTGGCGAAATGACCGCTAAAATGGCAACGAGCCGTGATTACAATGAATTGCTTGATTTATGGCAAGGTTGGCGTCAGGTTTCAAAACCAATGCGCCCACTGTATGAACAACAAGTTGCTTTAACCAATGAAGGCGCAAAAGAGCTAGGTTATGCGGATACAGGTGCTATGTGGCGTAGTAAATACGACATGCCAGCCGATGATTTTGCAAAAGAGCTTGACCGTATTTGGGGCCAAGTTAAACCTCTTTATGATTCATTACATTGTCATGTTCGTGCCAAGCTAGGTGAAAAATATGGCGAAGATAAAGTACCACAAGACCAACCTATCCCAGCACACCTTTTAGGTAATATGTGGGCACAGACTTGGGGTAACATTTACGATGTTGTCGCACCTGAAAATGCCGATCCTGGTTATGACGTAACAGAGCTATTAGCTGAGCACGATTACGACGAACTTAAAATGGTACGTGGTGCTGAGAAGTTCTTTACATCGATGGGCTTTGCGCCACTGCCAGATACTTTCTATGAACGCTCACTGTTTACTAAACCACAAGACCGTGACGTGCAGTGTCATGCTTCAGCATGGGATATTGATAGCAAAGATGACCTGCGTATTAAGATGTGTATTCAACGTACAGGTGAAGAATTCTCTGTTATTCACCATGAGCTAGGCCATAACTTCTATCAACGTGCATACAAAAATCAGCCTGTTTACTATCAAGAGAGTGCGAACGATGGTTTCCACGAAGCGATTGGTGACACCATTGCGCTTTCGGTTACACCGGGTTATTTAAAAGAAATTGGTTTATTAGACGAAGTGCCTGATGAGTCAAAAGATATTGGCCTACTAATGAAAATGGCATTAGACAAAGTAGCATTTATCCCATTTGGTTTATTAGTAGACCAATGGCGCTGGAAAGTTTTCTCAGGTGAAGTAACGCCAGAGAACTACAACAAAGCGTGGTGGGAATTACGTGAAAAATACCAAGGTGTACAAGCGCCTATCGCACGTAGCGAAGCAGACTTCGATCCGGGTGCAAAATATCACGTACCAGGTAACACGCCTTACACGCGTTATTTCTTAGCACACATTTTACAATTCGACTTCCACAGAAGTTTATGTGAAATTGCTGGTAACAAAGAAGCGATACACCGCTGCTCAGTTTACAACTCTGCTGAGGCGGGTGAAAAACTAAATGCGATGTTAGAAATGGGTTCAAGCCGCCCATGGCAAGAAGCTCTTGCGACGATCACTGGTAAAGAAGAAATGGATGCAACAGCAATCTTAGATTACTTTGCACCGTTACAAAAATACCTTGATGAGCAAAATGAAGGCCGCCAGTGCGGTTGGTAATGATAAAAACGAAAAAGCCCGCATAATGCGGGCTTTTTTATGTCATCAAATTAATGATTAAAACTGTAAGCTTACGTTTGCAAAGTATGCATCGTAATCTGAGTCATCCCAGTTGTTTGCATAACCTGCTTTTAAGCCAACGTTTTTGTTAAAGAAGTGCTGTGCACCAAAGCTGTAGTCATCTTCTTTATTAAAGGTTACAAAAGCTGATGTTGCTTTAGAGAAGTAGTAGTTTGAACCTAGTTCCCAAGAGCTACCGCTATCGTCTGTATCTAAGATTGTACCTTCAATTGTTAGGTAGTTACCTTGTTTAAGATCCATGAAGTATTTCGCATTTACTGCACGGTAATCAAACTCGTCGTCAGCTGTGAAAGTAAAACCTAAGTAATCAGTGCTGTTAAGCTGATGATTGTACTTAAGGTCAAACATTACTGTGTTATCACCGTCTTCTACGTCAATAAATGTCGCTTTAAGAAGAAGGTTAGGATTAAAGAAGTAACCTGCAGACACGTTGAATAAATCAGTATCTGAACCGTAATCGTAGTTGCTGTAACCTGCACCGATTACGAAATCTTGTACGAAGTATTCACCACCGATGTTAGTCACATCACCAAAGTCATCATCAGCGTACGAACCAAACACGTTGGTTGTTCTGTTGATGTATTCAAACTGGTCGTATGGACCCATTGTTTTCTTTGGTGCGAAGTAATATGTTGAATCAACACTTACTGTGTCGTTGCCATCGGTGTCCATGTACCCTAAATGGCTGATTGATTGGTAACTATCCGCAGCAGTCGCGGCAGTTGACAGAAGCATACTCGAAATAATAACTGCTAACTTTTTCATAAACAGATTTCCCTATTAACATTGTTTCATTGCTGTTGAAAACTAGCCTGATGGCTAAGTTGGGCACATGCTAACGTGAGAAAACTGAATGAGAACTTAACTAAGCATTTGTTTTTACTTGATTAATTGTAATAAAGTGTCGGCAAATGTAAAGAAAAAGTTGGCCGAAACTTTCGCCTCTGAGCCAACTTTCAAAGAAAAAATAAAGTGTGTCAGTACCTTATAAAGCAAACTGGCTTATAATTCTATAAACCTCATTAATGTTATCTCCTGCTTTAAAGTCTTTACTAATTGGTGTTGGATCTGAACCAACCCAAATTTTCAGTTCAGCATCTAGGTCAAAATGCCCGGCACTTTCTTTACTAAACTTAGTAATTTTTGAGTAAGCAATGCTCAACATTTCAACTTTTGAACCAGTAACACCTTGTTTATCAATGATAATCAATCTTTTATTTGTAAAGATGAACATATCACGAATGACTTTATAGGCTCTTTGTACTGTTTCACCATCAATCAGGGTATTGGCAAGCAGTTCTTCTAAATCGTCGTTATCAACTTCACTTGCGTTACCCATTAATCCACTTAATAGCCCCATAACTAGCTCTCCTTATGAAAGATTTGGTTTTCGAGTGTGTGACCATTCACCAGTTGACGATACTGCCAACCTTGTTGATAACAAAAGTGTAGAAGATTGATATCAAAAGGCTCGGCTGTTTTCTCAAACTCGATCACATATTCTTTTGCTTGGCTCATATAAACATGATGTACGTGGGCAAGGCCAGCAAGCTTTGCTTCTACATCATCATATTGTTGATTCAACTGTAGCGTAATAAAGTGTTTGTTATCTTGAGTGCTTGAACGGGCTTGATGTTCACTTAAAATACCTTTATCAAGGTGTAACACCTGAGAACATAAACGCTCAAGCTCAGTCAAGTCATGGGAGCTTAAAATAAATGTTGCTTCGTTACTTAAAGAACTTACCAGCTCTCTCACCTCACGAGCATGAATTGGGTCAAGGCCCGCAGTTGCTTCATCAAGCATCACTATTTCTGGTGAACCAATCAAGGCTTGTGCAATCGTCACTCTCTTACGCATACCATGAGAAAGGTCATCTGGTCGCTGCTTAGCCACTTCTGACAAACCAACGAGCTCTAAAACACGAGCCGTTTCTTTTTTACGAACCGCACCACTTAGCCCTTGTAATTGACCATAAAAGTTAAGTTGATGCGCAATACTAAAGCGAGGATCAAGCTGTGCATCTTGTGGTAATGCCGTTAGCTTACCAAATAACTCCGCACTCCCTGGGGTATGTCCCATTACCGATAATTTTCCTGAACTAGGTAAAATATAGCCGCATAACAAGCTAAATAAGGTCGTTTTACCCGCACCATTTGGACCAACCAGCGCCACTGGAGCCCCTTTATTTATTTCAAAGCTGACGTTATCTAGCGCTCGTTTAGCCCCATAGTTTTTTGACAAACCTTGTGCTTGAATTAAAACGGTCATAGTGAGCTCCTCGAAAAAATTCGTTCACCAGCAATCAATAACACTGCAGTTTGTAAGAGTGGTAAACCAAGAGCAAGTGTTACGCCGGCACGTTGACCAGCCATTAAATCAAGTTGATAGCCCGGAAATATGTAATTTAAAACCTCAAATGCAGGCCATTGCCATGTTAGTAAGCCAATCACAATATTACCGCCAGCAAAGAACAAAATAGCCAATACAAATGCAAGACGCGATGAACGAGCAAAGGTATTCAAAAAGCTCATTAGGGCAATAAAAGGCATAACCGCAACAAGCAAATAAAATAACAACATAAAGCTTCGCGATAAGCCAGAAAGCAGCAAACTTGGCTCACGATAACCGAGCATTGCAACCGTTGCCATCAAAGTAACAAACAACAGTGCCGCTAAAATTAATAGCTGTCCTAAAAAGCGGCCAATGATAATTTCTGAGCGAGTGGCTCTAAGTGATAAAAAGCGTAACGTACCTCGTTGTCTGTCGCCCACTGTCTGGTCACTACATAAAAACAAACAAAAGCTTGGGAAACTAAATAAAGCAATCAGCCAATAAACGGCCAGTTCAGATTCAGGCCAATCAAGTAATTTACTGATGCCAATGGCGCCAAATGCCTGCCTAGCAAAGTCGGCAAAATCAGGTGAGCTAATCAAGGTCACAGATTGGGCAATGGGATAGCGTAAAATAAGTAGCCAACAAATGGCAAAAGCGGCAACCGCCAACAAACCACGCTTGGTCAAAAATAGTCGTACCAGCTCAAATTGGGCAATTTGTGCAAGACGTTTAGGATGTAACTGCGTCACTCATAATCCTTAATGAATTTTATTATTAGAATTACAC
>NZ_JAKEVN010000005.1:0-83301 GCF_022398505.1 Pseudoalteromonas sp. Isolate3
GTGCTGAAACAAGTAAACTTGTTTCCGTTGGTCACTCAGTTCAATTGAGACTCTAAATTTGTTTGTGTCATCTAGCGAACTAGAATCGGCTGTTAGAACTCAATCTGTACGAGTGCCCACACAGATGATTGCTTTATATTGTTAAAGAACGTTTGAGATACTTTCGCGTCTCAAGGGCTGTGCATTCTACGCAAGCCGTTATTTTTGTCAACACTTAATTTTGAGAAAAGTTTATTTTTTCAAAACTCAGTTTTACTTGACTCAACCAACTCGTCGTTTTGCTTTTTTGTAAGCAGTCCGCCGTGTCGGTGGATGCGCATTATAGGGAGATCCGAATTCAGATCAACTGTTTTTTGCAGTTTTTATTAAAAAAATGACTGTTCGCGCAAAATACGACCGAAACGCGTAAAAACAATACTAAAAAAGGCCCCAAAGGGCCTTTTGACGTTATTTTACTATGAGCTTCCAACCTACTTTTGCTTGTAGCTTGGACTCTAGTTGCAGCTCACTGGCCATTAATGGGTGATATTTTAACCAATCACCATCAAATGTCAGTGTTAGGGTGTTTTCATTAACACTGAGATCGATTGCTGGCAGTACATCATCTTGGCGGCGCATTGATAAGATTACTGCAATCCGCAAGACTCTTGTTAAACATTCAGCTAACTGCTGATGGCAACCTAAATGAGCAAAGCTGTTTTTTAGCAGATCAGCACGATGTTCATTAGCAACAGCCGTTATCAATTTATGTTCAGATTGTGAGAAACCTGGCAAATCGGTATTTTCTATAATGTAAGCTGTGTGCTTATGATAAAGCTTATACTCTATTAACAAGCCAATCTCATGCAGTTTTGCTACCGTTCTTAATAATGCTATTGCGTTATCATCGATTGATTGCCATTGCTGCGCTACATTTTTTGCCAGTTGCTCTGCAAGTTGCGCAACGCGACAGGCTTGTTTTTGATCAACATGATAGCGATTCATTAAACCATCAACAGTACGCTTACGAATATCGTGGTTATGAAGCTCTGGCACCATGCTGTATAAAACACCTTCACGCAAGGCACCGCGAGCAAGGCCCATTTGCTTAATATCTAGCGATTCAAACAATGCGATTAAAATAGCGAGGCCAGATACAAACACCAAACGGCGCTCTTCACTCAACCCTGGAAGCTCAAGATCAGCAATTGTTGCAAATTGCACTGATTGTTCTTTAATGGCGAGTAGTTTATTGAGAGTTAATAGCTCATCTTGATTTTGTGCAACCATGATCTCTTGAATCGCTTGCACAGTACCCGATGCGCCACTCGCTATTTGCCACCCGCTCGCTTGGTATTCATCAACAATTTCTGAAACGACTTCACTGGCAGCTTTAATTGCAGCTGCAAAGTTTTCGTTGCTGAGTTTTTGATCTTTGAAATAACGCTCTAAAAAGGTGACACAACCCATATGCAGGCTTTTATAGTGCAATGCATCAAAACCCTTACCGATAACGACTTCGGTACTTGCCCCACCGATATCAATAACGAGTTGTTTTCCGCTACAGGCAGAGGTATGCGCCACACCTTTATAAATTGTCTTAGCTTCTAACTCACCGCTGATAACATTGATTTTATGACCAAGGATCTGTTCGGCTTTTTCCTTGAATACATCAGCATTGATAGCAAGACGTAAAGTTGCGGTCGCAACAATTGTGATGTTTTTCTGTGGTATGTCTTGCAAACGTTCAGCGAACAAGGCTAAGCATTCCCAACCTCGTTGCATGGCTTCTGTGCTTAGGACGTTATTTTCATCAAGCCCTGCAGCAAGCCTTACTTTACGTTTAACTCGACCGATCGTTTGTAGACCGCCAGCAATCGATTTAGCGATCAGCATATGAAAGCTATTTGATCCTAAGTCGATTACTGCATACACATTTTTTTGCGGTTGAAGTTGCCCCACCGTTCAAAAACCTCTAGTTACTACTAAGTCTTCAATAACGGTCGTTTATTGCGACCGCGATTTCTGGTAACTATTATTTGGTCGACGTCCGTTGTTATTACGATTACGTGGGCCTGTAGAATAGTTCCGCTTTTTCTGAATAGTAGGCTTAGTTAAATCATCAAGCAATGCACTTTTATCATAATGTGATAATGGAATGCTGTGTTCTATATATTGCTCAATTTCGTGGAGATTATAGGCATACTGCTCACAGGCAAAGCTAATAGCGTGTCCTGATGCACCAGCACGTCCAGTACGGCCAATACGGTGTACATAGTCTTCACAATCATCTGGCAAATCAAAATTAAATACATGACTTACTTCTGGGATATGTAAACCACGTGCAGCAACATCTGTTGCAACTAAGAAATCTAAATCACCTTTGGTAAATTGAGCCAAAATTGATTGACGCTTTTTCTGGTTTACATCACCGGTTAATAAACCAACTCGGTGACCATCTGCTTTCATCCATGCATAAACATTCTCACAACTGTGTTTCGTGTTTGCAAACACAATTGCTTTATCTGGCCATTCTTCTTCAATCAATGTTAACAGTAACTTAATTTTGTCATCTTGTGATGGATGGAATAGCTCTTCTTGAATTCGCTTACCTGTTTTTACATCAGGTTCAACTTGAACATGCTCTGGGTTAGTCATATGTTCAAATGCTAATTCCTGAACACGATAAGACAAGGTTGCTGAGAATAGTAGATTTAAACGCTCAGACGCTTCTGGCATACGTCTAAACATATAACGGATATCTTTTATGAAGCCTAAATCGAACATTCGATCTGCCTCATCAAGCACCACAACTTCAATTTCGTTCAGGGTATAGCAGCCCTGTTTATATAAATCGATAAGGCGTCCAGTGGTACCAATTAAAATATCAACACCTTTTTCTAGTTGTGCACGTTGTTTTTCGTAATCTTCGCCACCATATACTAAACCTAAGTTAAGATTACAGTGTGGCGCTAAAATTTTTGCATCTTTGTGTATCTGAATCGCCAGCTCCCTTGTTGGGGCCATGATCAGGGCTCTTGGATGTTTACTAGGTGCTTTGCTAGATTGTAATAACCGATGGCACGTGGCAGTTAAAAACGCCAACGTTTTGCCCGTACCTGTTTGTGCCTGGCCCGCAATATCGCGGCCTTCACAAATAAAAGGTAGGCATTTCGCTTGAATGGGTGTGCAATATTCAAACCCATTTTCGGTTAAACCGGCAACCACTTCCGGTGCGATAGCAAAGTCTGAAAACTTTTTATCGGTCAAATGTGTCTTAGTCATAGCGTTTAAGCATAACGTTTAAACTTGCAATAAGAAACAAGAGTGTTTAAATACGCATTAAATATTTCGCCTAACTAATCGGAGATCGCAATGAGCGAGAAAATTATTCAATTAACTGACGATAGCTTTGAAGCTGACGTACTACAATCAGACAAACCTGTACTTGTTGATTTTTGGGCTGAATGGTGCGGACCTTGTAAAATGATCGCCCCTATTCTTGACGAAGTAGCTGGCGAGTTTGATGGCCGTGTTACCGTTGGTAAACTTAACATCGATCAAAACGCAGGCACACCACCTAAATTTGGTATTCGTGGTATCCCTACGTTACTTCTTTTCAAAGATGGTCAGGTTGCAGCAACCAAAGTTGGTGCACTTTCTAAGACTCAATTAGTAGAGTTTTTAGAAAACAACATCTAATGAAAATATAAAAAAAGGGCTTTTTGCCCTTTTTTTAGCTTTATTTTGTTTAAAGACTGGACGCCTTGCTAGTGACCTGCTAGTTTATAAAGCCAACTAATCCTTAGTTATACCAACAAACCTCACTCATGTATCAAACGATGATTTTGAGTATGACAATTGTAATAAAGAACCCACCAATATGCATTTACGCGAATTAAAAGACAAGTCTATTAAAGAGCTTGTAAACTTAGCTGAGTCCATGGGGCTCGAAAACGTAGCCCGTTTAAGAAAACAAGATATTATTTTCGCCATCCTAAAAGCGCATGCTAAAAGCGGTGAAAACATCTACGGCGGCGGTGTACTAGAGATCTTACAAGATGGTTTTGGTTTCTTAAGATCATCAGAAGCATCTTACTTAGCCGGCCCAGATGATATTTATGTATCACCGAGTCAAATCCGTCGATTCAGCATGCGTACTGGTGACTCAATTTCAGGCCTTATTCGCCCACCTAAAGACGGTGAGCGTTACTTCGCACTATTAAAAGTAAATGAAGTAAACTTCGACAAACCTGAAAATTCTCGCACTAAAATCCTATTTGAAAACCTTACCCCACTTCACGCTAACGAACGTTTACGTATGGAGCGTGGTAATGGTAGTACTGAAGACATCACGGCTCGTGTACTAGATTTAGCATCACCAATTGGTAAAGGCCAACGTGCACTCATCGTTGCTCCACCAAAAGCGGGTAAAACGATGCTACTGCAAAACATTGCGCAGTCAATCAGCTACAACCAGCCTGATTGTGAGCTAATGGTGCTTCTAATTGACGAACGTCCAGAAGAAGTTACAGAGATGCAGCGCCTTGTTAAAGGTGAAGTAATTGCCTCAACGTTCGATGAGCCAGCAAGCCGTCACGTTCAAGTTGCTGAGATGGTAATTGAAAAAGCGAAGCGTCTTGTTGAACACAAGAAAGATGTAGTTATCTTACTTGACTCAATTACACGCCTTGCTCGTGCCTATAATACTGTTATCCCATCATCAGGTAAGGTATTAACCGGTGGTGTTGATGCGAATGCATTACACAAGCCAAAACGTTTCTTTGGTGCGGCTCGTAACGTAGAAGAAGGCGGTAGCTTAACAATTATCGCAACAGCGCTTATCGACACTGGTTCGAAGATGGATGAAGTTATCTACGAAGAGTTCAAAGGCACAGGTAATATGGAATTACACTTAAATCGTAAGATTGCTGAAAAGCGTGTATTCCCAGCGATTGATTTTAACCGTTCAGGTACCCGTCGTGAAGAATTACTAACTAAACCTGATGAACTACAAAAAATGTGGATCTTACGAAAAATCGTTCATGAGATGTCAGAAATTGACGCAATGGAGTTCTTAATTGATAAGCTCTCAATGAGCAAAACCAATGATGAATTCTTTGACTCAATGAAACGTCAGTAAAAATTACTTTGTTTTTACAAATGCCTGTCTAATACAGGCATTTTTTTTATGTAAAACTAGGACATAACTCTTTAAAAGTTATACTTTTAAAGTGTTAGTTTATTGGTAATTTATAGAAATTTGTTCTATATATTAAAGGATTAAACGCTAAGGATTTCCTCAATGACTCGCATTAGAGTAGTTGTAGCTCTATTTATAATAAGCTTACTTAGTTGTATTGCTAGTTTTGCCATATTTGATTTTTCTATCACTGTTATGGCTGTACTTATGCTTGTTGTTGTAATCCCATGGCTTGTTCTAATTAGCTTTATTTATACAACTGATAAAAAGCAACAAGATTATTTAAGCTACTTTATTACGCATACCGCTTCTGAAAAGGGGATCGATTTTACTTTTCGCTTTGACGAAAATGACACCCAATTACCAAAAGAGTGTCATGCACTTAACGCAGGTTTAACAATGGCTGAGCATATGATAAGTGAAATATATGTATCATCAGCCCGCTTGTTACCAATGGCCGATGCATTACGTGATACTTATGCGTCAATGACTCAAAAAGCGACAATTCAAGATGCCCATGGCATTGACCTAGCAAACACAATTAATCGTATGATTGAGGTATCTAAAGAACTGGATAGAAGTCTTGAACAAATATTAAGCTCGGTATCAGATGCGACTAAATCAGTTCAACAAACTCGTTTAGACACTGATAAAAGCCAAGCAAGTCTCATAAAACTTGCCGATAATATCAACCTCACCAGTGAACAGATTATTTTACTTAAACAAGATAGTGATGCGATAGGCTCCGTTATTGACGTTATCAATAGTATTGCAGAGCAAACTAACTTACTTGCGCTAAACGCTGCAATCGAAGCCGCTCGAGCTGGTGAACAAGGCCGCGGTTTTGCAGTGGTTGCTGATGAGGTACGAAACCTAGCTGCTCGTACTAGTAAGTCGACACAAGAAGTGCGTGAGATGGTATCTAAAATTCAACATAGTACTGAACAAGCAAACTTATTAATGCAAACAGCACTTAAAGAAACGGAGCGCACGGTTGAGCTTTCTGAGGCTTCTACTAAAGAAACCAATAAAATTGAGCAAGCAATGCTAGAAATTAATGCGTTTTCTGAGAGTGTCCATGAGCAGGTAGCTATGCAAAGCCAGATGTCAGATGAAGCACAAGTTAGTATAGATGCAATGGTTGAGCTTAACTCTGATGCACTTTCAAGTTCACAAATACAAGCGGTGTCGAGTAAAGACTTAGTGCGCCTTGCACACTCTCTGGACGAAAAACTGTCAATGTTTCTTATCACTCCACCTGAAACCGATCAAGAGCAGCGTATTGATCATTCTAGGTTTGAAATGACTCAAGAGGTTGAACAAGTTCAAGACGGTGATATTGAGCTGTTTTGATCAACCGAAGCGTTGTGTAGATGCTCTAGTAATTGAGCAACCAAACTAGTTAAGTCAGCAGTTTTATCTTGCTTCAATGCCGATTCAAGTGCCATAGCACTATCCGCGATATCATCCAGCGCAAACATTTTCGCAGCACCACCGATTCGGTGAGCATCCTGTTGTAAATTAAATAGCTCATGGGCTGCAAAGTGCTGCTGTATCAACGCGCTTTCATGCTCAAAGCTATTAATAAAGCTTGCAACCAAATCACTCATATCTTGCTGAGATTTAGCTACTGCGCTGTCCTTTTTACAATGCTTAGCAAGTTGCGTATAAAATACTTTCTTATCAATTGGTTTAGCAAGGTAACCGGTGAACCCTGCTTGAAGATAACTGTCGATTTCGTGGCTAATAGCATTAGCCGTTAACGCATATACTGGCTGTGTAAAGCCGCACTCTTGTAATAACTTGAGCGCTTTTAAACCATCAAGTACTGGCATTTGAATATCCAGCAGTACCACATCAGGAAATTCCTTAAGGCACTGCTCTACAGCTTGCTCACCATTTTCTACCGCAATTACTTCAAGGCCCATAGATTCTAAATAACGAGAAATTAAACGGCGATTATCAGGGTGATCTTCAGCGAGTAGAACTTTCCCAGATAAACCTTTTACAACTGGCTGTACAAACTTTTCAGACTCTATCACATCAGAGCTTGGAGTACGTTCTTTACATGGTAAGTAAAACGAAAATATGCTGCCTTTATTTAGCTCACTTTCAACACTAATATAACCCCCCATCATCATTGCAAGCTGTTGCGATAAGCTTAACCCAAGCCCTGTCCCACCAAAGCGTCGGCTAATACTGTTATCTCCTTGCCTAAAACACTCAAATATTTGTTTTAGTTGCTCGGTATTCATACCAATACCGGTATCAGTTACACGAAACCACACGCCTTGCTCTACTTTAGAGACTTTTAACTCTACTTCGCCTTGGTTAGTGAATTTAATTGCATTTGCACATAGGTTGATGAGTATCTGTTTTATGCGGGTAAAATCTAGCTGACAGTAAAACTGCTCGCCAAGCACATTATGAAAAGTAAAGTTAAGGCCTTTATCTTTAGCCTGGCCACTGAGCATCGAGTGGACGTCGGTGAGTAATCGAACTAAATCACCTTCTTTTAGGCTTAACTCAAGCTTGTTAGCCTCGATTTTACTAATATCGAGAACGTCGTTAATCAGCTCTTTTAAATGATCGCTTTGTTTTTGAATCACGGCAAGCTCATCGTTTAACTGCTCTGGTTTATAATAACCATTCATTAAATTATCGGTTTGGCCCAGTATTGCGGTTAAAGGAGTACGAATTTCATGACTAATATTTGCTAAAAACTGACTTTTAATTTCGTTAGCACTACGTAGTTGCTCTGCCGTTTCTTCAAGCTCCTTGGTCCGCTTAGCAACCATTAACGAAAGTTGCTCTTTTGCACCTTTTTCAATACTGCGACGGTAAATAGTAATACCCGTTACCACTATCATCACAAATAAGATAAACAACATAATGCCCAACTGACGCTGTTTTGACATTTCGAGCTCTTGTACATGCTGTAGCTGCTTCAACTCAACTATTTCTTGACTGAGCTGACTTGCTTGGATTTGGCTTTGTAGCTCGCTCATTGACTTTAATAATCTGATGCTTTGCTCACTTTTAAATGAACGAACAAACTCATCAAAACTAGCAACAGCTCCGGCATAATCTCCTTTTCCGGATTTAATCAGGGCCATCATTCCGGCGCCATCTTGCACTCTAAGATCGTCTTTATATTGTTTAGCCATAGAAACAGAGGTGGTGAGAGTTGCTTCAGCTTTATTTAGCTTACCTTGTAATAACTCGATTTTTGCCTGTGACAATAAGCCTGCAAGCTCTAAGGTTTTATTATCAATACTTTTTGCAAATTCAACTGCTTTTTCTGCATGACTTAAGGCAAGCTCTAAATCACCGGTGCGTAAATATACATTGGCGATATTAGCGTGGCGAGATGAGAGAAAGTAAGCATTATTCGTTTCTTGGTAGTATCTCAAGGCTCGCTGATAGTAGTGCAAAGAAAGTTGATACTGACCAAGTTCAGAATACGCAACCCCCATATTGCCATAAGACTGAGCTATGCCATCTTCATCGCCTAACTTTTGGAAAATCTCTAGCGTTTCTCGATACATTTCTAATGCAGTATCATAACTAGATAAACGAATATAAATACCTGCAATGTTGTGTAATATATCGGCTTTATCTTGTGCATTACCATGTTCTTCGTAAATATCTTTCGCTTCTTTGTAATATTTCAGCGCTTGCTCCATATTGAACATATCAAAGTAGGCAAGGCCAATATTACTTAGCAAATTAGCCTCAGCAATTGGTTCAGGTAGCTTTTTGGCAATACTTAATGCTCTGCTGTAAGCAATTACCGCTTGCTGCATCAAGCCTTGATAATAATAAGTTACGCCCTGCATTTTTAGGGCAAGGAAATAGCGCTTTGGGGTCGCAGCAAAACTAGTTGCTTGCTCTGCCAATTGGTAATTTTTTACTGCCGCTGAGAAATTACCTTTAGCTAGAGCAAAGTCCCCAAGCTGCATGTATATATCGAGGCTTTGTTCTTGATTTGTTGTATTTTGATTAAGCAGTTTTTTGGCAAGCTGTTGCTTTTCTTGCCATTGCTCGGATTGGCTAAATTGCTCAAGTAACGAAGTGGATGCAAAGCTAGACTGCGAAAAAAACAAACTACAACTGAACATTAAAGCAGTGAGCAAGCTAACACGCAGTGATGTGAACATATGGCGAAATCCCTTAATATCAACTTAGCCTGAAAATGAGGTTATTTAAGCTCGGCTAAATGCATTCCCTAGTATCTAAAAACATTAGCGTAGTTTCAAAAAAGCAGCTGTGATAGCGTATACCACTGTAGATTACACTAAAGATAGGCTTGCGAACAATGGTTAACCCACTGATTGATGAGATTTTTTACCTTCTTTTGGAACAACCTGTTTGGAAGGTTCATACGCTTACCAGCGCACTTAGCGAATCAGGAAAAATTGAGCAATTAGATAATGACCCACAAAAAGATCTGTTTAAGCGCAACTTTCTAGTTATGAATGCTCTATATCAGCTGCAAACACAACTTGCACCAGAGCAACAGCTACAAATTGCCTCATTACATATTGAGCTTGTTAATGAGCAGATAAGTAACGCATTAGAAAATCACGATCCGCTGCGAGATTATTATTTAGATTGGCAAAACTATGATACAACGAGCGATGAGATTGATGCGATGTTAACTGATTTTTGGCAGCGCTTTTCATCATATAGTCCAAAAAGGGTCATTCTCTCGCTATCTCAGCAGCAGCTGTTGGAATTACAACAGGCGTGGCAGCTACCTACTAATTTTTCGGAAAAACAGTTACAAAAGCGTTGGCGACAACTGGCGCTAAAACACCACCCAGACCGCCAAGGCTGTGCAATTGAGTTTAAGAAAATACAACTTGAATATGAGCAACTTAAAGCTAGCTGCTCATAACTCAACAATTTATCTGCTCAAACGTCGCGCACGAATTTTACGCTTTTTAATATTACCTTCAGTCAATTTACGTAATGCAGGTTTTGCAGCAGCTCGCTCCACAGCAATAAAAGCCACATTATCAAGTACGTTAATTTTACCTACCTGATGACCTGCAATCCCTTCTTTGCCTGTTAATGCACCTAAAATATCACCGGCACGAATTTTTTGCTTTTTACCGGCATCAATCATAATCGTTGCCATAGTAGGCTTATAAGCGGGTTTTTCGAGCAAGCTAAATGGAGGAATCGGTTCTGGGTCAAAATCACGCTCATAGTGGTCACCAATTTGTGCCACTTTAAATTGCTCAGCTTCACCATAAATAGAACATGCTATGCCCTTTTTACCTGCTCGACCAGTACGGCCAACACGGTGAACATGGGTTTGTGGGTCATGTGCTAGATGATAGTTCACTACCATGTCCATGTCATTGATATCTAAGCCTCGTGCTGCAACATCCGTTGCCACCAAAATACAGGCGCTTTTATTAGCAAAGCGGATTAAGGTACGTTCACGTTCACGTTGTTCTAAATCACCGTGTAAGGCAACCGCACTAAACCCTTCAGCATAAAGGTCATCACAAATCTGTTGTGTTTCAACCTTGGTGTTACAAAAAACCACACAGCTTTCTGGCTGGAACTTCAATAACAACAGCTTCAATGTATTAAAGCGCTGTTTGTTGTTATCTAGCTTGTAAAAGTATTGTTTGATTGTGCTTTTGGTTTGCTCTTCTTCTACCTTAATCATTTCAGGATTGCTAAGTACTCTCTCAGCAACAGCTGCTATTGATTTTGGATAAGTCGCACTAAACAATAACGTTTGACGTTGATTTGGAATGCACTCAACAATAGCATCAAGGGTATCTTGAAAGCCCATATCTAACATTTGGTCAGCTTCGTCTAACACTAAGGTTTCGACATCATCTAAGCGTAATGTGCCTTTGCGAATGTGGTCGTCAACACGACCAGGGGTACCGACAATAATATGTGCGCCATGTTCTAGCGAACCAATTTGTGGACCAATAGAGACACCACCACATAAAGTTAAAACTTTAATATTATGGATACCACGTGCAAGCTTACGCACTTCTTCAGCTACCTGCTCTGCTAGCTCTCGAGTAGGGCACAAAATTAGAGACTGAATTCGAAACCGTTTCACATTTAACTTAGCCAACACACCTAAACTAAATGCAGCCGTTTTACCCGACCCCGTTTTTGCTTGGGCAATAATATCTTTGCCTTGTAAGATCACTGGCAAACTTTGCGCTTGTACTGGCGTCATTTGCGTATAACCTAAAGTTGATAAGTTATCGGTTAACTCTCGCGGCAAAGCCAAAGATGAAAAAGCAGTAGCAGTCACAGTAATATTCCAAACTTGATAATTGAGGGACATCCTCGAAGATGCTGTGGATCATAGCAGAGAATGTGCTGTTTCTCTAAACGAAAACACCGTTCGACATGTTTAATTCATATTTGCTTACAGTTTGCCGCTTTCTAACTCTCTGCATTTGTTCTAGTTTATTGATAGCAATCTTCAGGAAGAAACTATGCTTCTATTTAATACCGCTGCAGCTGATGTTGTTTATAAAAAACAAAAAACGTGCCCTCACTGCCATAGCGAACATTACTCTTTAAGCAATCATAGTAAAGTTTTACGCTTTACTATTTTGCCCATCATCCCATTATCTATTAATTATCAAAGACAATGTGATGACTGTGGCTATGTTACTCCTGCACCTTGGTATTCATTGCCAGCCTTAGAATTAGTGTCGTTTATAAAATACTTTATTGGTCTATTCTTCATCGTTTACCTATTAACAAATGCATTTATCGGTGCGAATGAACAAACTGAAAATGAGCAAACTTACTTAAACGAGCCAAAGTTATTTGATACCTATTTTGTCTATTCAGATAAATTTACTGGCAAACCAAAACGTATTAACAACTTAAAAGTAGCTCAGCTCGTTGAATTTGATGATAAAAACATGACTTTTAGAGTTGCTAACTACACTTACAAGTACAATAAAGACATCGAAATTGCCATGCGTACCAGCATGCTAGTTCAAGATGATTACTTTTCTAGTAAAACCCTGACTTTCAGTAAGTCACAAATAAAGCAGCTTTATGATGAAGGCAGTATTTATAAAATTATGCGACCTGAACTTTATAGTTTATTTGGTGGTTTTGTTATGCACCCGCCTAGACCTAAGCCTTTATATACGGGCGTTAAGCTCGATAAACATAATCAGGAAGGGATTACTTACTTCAAAGATGGCCTATACGAGGAAGCGTTGAAAAGTTTTACGCTGTCTGCGGAAGATGGTTATGCATGGGGGCAATTAAACTTGGGTCAGATGTATCGTGATGGCCAAGGGACAGAAGTGAATAACGAAAAAGCAGCTTACTGGCTTAACAAAGCCACCTTACAAGGAAATCCTAAAGCAAAGATTGAGCTCGCAGAGCTATGCTTGAGTTACGATTGTAGTAAATTGAATACTCAATAATCTATTACCCATAAACATCACTCAGCAGAAACCATCCTAATAACATGACACTCGCTATTTACTTTTAATTTGTTATGTTATAACATTTTTGTACTGGCGTAATATTTATACTCTTTTAAAGCCGAGTTACTCTCCCTGCTCTGTTTTTGAGATTACGCAGCCTGATGAAAGAATCATCTTTTGAGTTTGTTTAACTTGAAGGAAGACCTTGCACACTAGCACGCTTACGTTCCCGTGCTAAATCCTTGCCGGCGAGCTTGCTCGCCGGCATTTTTCTTTTAAAGCTTTAAATGTTCATCTAAGAAGGCCAATACTTTTTTGTAGTATAAAGCACGGTGCTCTTCTTTATAAAAACCGTGACCTTCATCATCAAGAATAGTTATTTCATATGGATGCTTAGCTTTTTTCAAAGCTGCTTCTAATGATTCAGCTTGCTCAATGGGCGCACGTTCATCTTCACCACCATGTACAATAAGAACAGGTGCTTTTAGCTTATCGACATTATAAGCAGGCGAGAATGCTTTTAGTTCTGCCTCATCAGTACCAATCACTGTTTTTAGGTAATTAAGTCCATGACTGCGCGCTTGCGTGTCACCCTCTTCATACATAAGAGGCAAGTCGTAAACCCCCATCAGGCCTATTGCACACTTGAACATATCTGGTTCGATTATCGCGCTTTGTAGAGCAGAGTAACCACCAAAGCTGGCACCCATAATACAAATGTTATCTTTATCAACCGTGCCATCTTTTATTAATAATTTTACACCATCAATAATATCGTGCTGAACATTTTGTCCCCACTGGCGATAACCGGCTTCTTGGAAGTTCATACCAAACCCCTCTGAACCACGGAAGTTAACCTTTAATACTGCCATACCTTTATTCGCTAACATTTGTACTTCTGGGTCGTAACCCCAGTAATCACGTTCAATTGGGCCACCATGCGGCATAACAACTAAAGGTAAGTTTTTCTCAGCTTTGCCATTTGGCACAGTTAAATAAGCAAGAATTGTTAAACCATCGCGGCTTTTAAAACGCAGTGGTGTGGTTTGCGCCATTTCATCTTGATTTATCCAGCCTCGCGCAGAGAAAAGCGCTCTTAACTTATTGGTATTCGCATCATAAAGATAATATTGCCCAGGGTTTATATCGCTCGATGCGAAAATAATATTTTTTGAGTCGTCTTCTGTACTACTAACTAGCTGTACTTGACTGCCTGGCAGTGCGCCCAATAAATCTTTAAGACGCTGTGATTTAGGCGAATTACTATCAACAAACGCATAGCTTGGGTAGTCAGCCTCAGTTTCTATTGCAAATAACTCTTTAGAGATTTCATCAACCCAAATATGCGACGGCGAAACATGCTTATCTTGGAAGATTTTCGTCACTTCTTTGGTTTTTAGGTTAATTTTAATAAGGCTTTCTGCTTCTCCACCTTTTGATGCAGTGGCATAGACAGACTCACCAGATTTATCAAACGCCTTTAATGAGATATCGGTGTAATTAATACCTTCTAAATCAAGCTCTTTCCAAAAACCACCTTCAGGCTCTCGAACATGAATTGTCGCATTGAGGTAATCGTCACTTGATACAGCGATACGAACATTGCCATCATGGTCTGTTAAAAAACGTCCCATAGGTGCAGGTGATCGCGTAATTAGGGTGCGCAGACCGCGATAAACATCGACTTCATATACAACGGTAGTTGGTTCATTGGTTGCAGTCCATGGGTAAGTGACAACCAAAACTTTTTTATCATCATGCAGTAAAGGATCTAAAAGGTATGAAGTTCCTTGGACTGGAGTTTGTTTTTTTAACCGAGTACCCGTTTGCTGCTCACCATGATAACCAATTACATATGCGCCACGGCTACCATCAACATTCACAGCAAATAACTCACCATAATAGATGGGGGTATCTTGCCAGCCTTTTAAATACTCCTTTTCAAGAATAACACGCTCATTGTTAACCCAGTGGTATTCGCCAACCTGCGCATTGCCCGGAAAAGCAACCGCATGGGTTACTGCAAACTTGCTTGCATCAACAATAATGAGTGAATTTTTACCTTCATGTTTTTTTATAGCTGCGACGTAGTTGCCATCAGGAGAGATGGTTACACGACTAAAGTCATTACCTTTACTAAAGTCTTCTACCGATAATTTTGCAGGTTTAGCGAAGCTGGTAAATGACAGCGTAAATAACGCGAGCCCCAGCATAAAAGTGAGGTATCGAGACATGATTAACTCCATTTAACGATTTAATTGTTATATTTAGCTGAGCAATAATAAAGCAAAGCCCCTATTTTATATACAAAAAATCAACAAAAATGGTTAATTTGATACTTTCTAATGACGAATTTTATGCCAAAATTCAACCACTAACACAACGATAATTCCGGCAACAACGCCCAATAAACCATCAAATATAATTGGCGTAGCCAACTCACCTGTTTTACCAAGTAAACCTGTTACAAACTCAGCGCTACCCTGTTGGGCGTGATGCAAAACGGGGATCCCATGTACCAATATGCCTCCGCCAACTAAAAACATAGCTACCGTTCCTGCAAAGGCTAAAAAGCGCATTAACTTAGGTGCTGACGCAAGTAAAAACTTACCCACTAGCTCTTTAAATTTACCACCACTTTGCTGCGCTTTTTGCAGTAGATACAAACCAGCATCATCAAGTTTAACAATCCCTGCAACTAACCCATACACACCAATGGTCATAATAATTGCAATTACACTTAGCACTAAAGCTTGATTAACCAGCGTTGCGCCAGCAACCGTGCCTAGCGTTATCACAATGATTTCTGCTGAAAGGATAAAGTCAGTACGGATCGCCCCTTTCACTTTTTGCTTTTCGTATTCTTGTAAGTCCAGTTGTTCAGCCAAAGTTTCATCTTCTTGTTGAGCATGACCAAACAGCTTTTCGATAATTTTCTCTGCACCTTCAAAGCACAAAAACAGCCCGCCAACCATTAACAGCGGAGTGATTAACCAAGGTAACCAAACACTAATCAATAACGCTGCCGGCACTAAGATGGCTTTGTTGATAAACGAGCCTTTTGCTACAGCCCAAACCACGGGCAACTCTCTATCGGCGGTTACCCCAGTGACTTGCTGAGCATTCAGAGCGAGGTCATCACCTAACACCCCTGCTGTTTTTTTTGTTGCGACTTTACTCATCGTCGCAATATCGTCTAAAAGTGTTGTAATATCATCAAGTAAGGTTAGTAAATTAGTGCCTGCCATGGTGGTTCCTTGCCCATTAAATACACTATCAACATAACTTATCCTGTCATTTTCACCAACGGTTAATTTTTCTTTGTTAGGCTTATAGCTCATTCAAAAATAAAGGTGTTTCTATGATTAAACCACTTCTCTCGGGGCTCGCTTTAGTTACCTTGTGCGCGTGTGCTGAGCAAAGTGCACCAAGCAATTATCTGTGCGATGGGACCCTTAGTGCCAGTATTGTTGAAAACAATGATGAGGAAGCAAGATTGACATTTAAGGACAATGAATTTTTACTCAATCGCCAAGTAAGTGGCTCAGGAGTTAAATACAGTGCCGATAATGTGCTGTTTTGGTCTAAAGGCGATGAAGCTATGCTGATTTTAAAAGGTAAAAAGTACCAATGTAGCTTAATTAAGCAATAGCAAAACCTATCGCGGCTAAATTAGCTTAATCAGTGGTTTTGAGTATAATAGCGACAGTTTATTCAGCGTTTAAGCGGCTATAATGAAATACAAAGATCTTCGCGAATTTATCGAGTTATTAGAACAAAAAGGTGAACTAAAACGGATCAAACAAGAAATTGATCCTTACCTTGAAATGACCGAAATTGCCGACCGCACGTTACGTGCCGAAGGCCCAGCTCTGTTATTCGAAAACCCTAAAGGCCACACTATTCCCGTTCTTGCCAACCTTTTTGGTACACCCAAACGCGTTGCCATGGGTATGGGACAAGATGATGTTAGTGAACTGCGCGAAGTCGGTAAGTTATTAGCTTTTCTAAAAGAGCCTGAGCCACCTAAAGGCATTAAAGAGGCATTAGGGCAAATCCCAGTATTCAAACAAGTATTGAATATGCCTGCAAAAGAAGTAAAAAAAGCGCCTTGTCAGCAAGTCATACTTGAAGGTGATAATGTCGACTTAACCAAGCTGCCTATCCAACATTGCTGGCCGGGTGATGCAGCCCCATTGATTACATGGGGCTTAACGGTTACCAAAGGGCCTTATAAAAAGCGTCAAAACTTAGGTATTTACCGTCAGCAACTACTGGGTAAAAACAAAATTATTATGCGTTGGTTATCGCATCGCGGTGGCGCATTAGATTTTCGTGAATGGTGTAAAGAGCACCCTGGTGAACCCTACCCAGTGTCTGTGGCATTAGGTGCCGATCCTGCGACAATCTTAGGCGCTGTAACACCAGTCCCTGATACCCTAAGTGAATATGCGTTTGCTGGTTTACTACGCGGTAGTAAAACTGAAGTTGTTAAATCGATTTCAAATGACCTACAAGTGCCAGCTACTGCAGAGTTCGTGCTTGAAGGTTATATTATGCCGGGTGAAACAGCCCCTGAGGGCCCTTATGGCGATCACACAGGTTACTACAACGAAGTAGACGAGTTTCCGGTGATGACGGTCACTCACATTACACATCGTGAAAACCCAATTTATCACAGCACTTACACTGGCCGCCCACCAGATGAGCCAGCAGTACTCGGGGTTGCATTGAACGAAGTGTTCGTGCCAATTCTGCAAAAGCAGTTCCCTGAAATTGTAGATTTTTATCTACCGCCTGAAGGCTGCTCTTATCGCATGGCCGTGGTCACGATGAAGAAACAATACCCAGGTCATGCCAAGCGCGTAATGATGGGTGTGTGGTCTTTCTTGCGTCAATTTATGTATACCAAGTTCGTGATCGTTTGCGATGATGATGTAAATGCACGCGACTGGAACGACGTGATATGGGCAATCACCACACGTATGGACCCTGCTCGTGATACGACAATGATCGAAAACACACCAATTGATTATTTAGATTTTGCATCGCCAGTATCTGGCCTTGGCTCAAAGATGGGCATGGATGCGACTAATAAATGGCCTGGTGAAACAGACCGCGAATGGGGTGAACCCATTGTCATGGACCCAAAAATCAAAGAACGTGTTGATGAATTATGGGACAGCTTAGATATTCTCTAGGCTGTGTCTATGTTAAACTGCTCAAAATTTAACGGTTATGAGTGCGATTCATAACCGAATTTGCTTCTGTGCTTATAAAGGTAAACTATGCAAACATTACTCGCTGACGTGGTTGCGATCAGCCCGCTTACAGACCACGTACATAAGGTCATTTTGAAACCACAGCAACCTGTGTCATTCGAGGCAGGCCAATATATGCAACTAGTATTAGGCGAAAAAGATAAGCGTGCCTTTTCTATTGCAAGCCGCCCGTCGCAAACTGACCAAATTGAACTACACATTGGTGCCGCGGGTGCTGATTCGTATGCAATGCAAGCGCTTGATCATTTACGTCAAGCACATACAGAGCAACAGCAAGTTAATGTTGAAGTGGGCTTAGGTATATCACAGTTGCGAGTTGAGGGTGAGCGCCCAATTATTCTACTTGCTGGCGGTACTGGTTTTTCTTATGCCAAATCAATGGCTGATCACCTTGCTGAAATTGGCTGTGAGCGTCCTGTATTATTTTACTGGGGTGTACGTGAGCAAGCTGCACTTTATGCACATGATGAAATGCAAGCATGGGCAAACAGCAACCCACATTTCCAATATATTCCTGTGGTTGAAAATGCACCGCAAAGCTGGACAGGCAAAACCGGTTACGTCCACAAAGCCGTTATGGAAGATATCGTGTCTTTAGAACCATACGATATTTACATGGCAGGCCGCTTCGACATGATTGGCGTGGTTCGCGATGATTTTATCAATCATGGTGCGGTACGTGAGAACATGTACGCCGACGCATTTGCATTCATTAAATAACTAACTCATACAGGTTATTGTTAAGGCATCCAATTGGATGCCTTTTTTATTTGTTTTACCTATCGCCTTAATCCATCTAAACGATTTCACAAACTGCATTTCCTTGACCATACTTTGTTTAGAATAATGATGGGGAGAGACCCAAATGCTAAATACAAAAGTACAAGACTTTATGCAACGTAAGTTGCCACACATTACGCCTGAAACTGAAATGACCACCGCGATTAGCGAGCTGCAAAAGTTTAAATTACTAGGCGCACCAGTATTCGATGACAACAAAAGCCTAGTTGGCTTTATTTCTGAACAAGAGCTGCTACAACCGCTTATGCAAAACAGTTATTTCTGCGATGGCGTGGTAAAGGTAAAACAACTAATGCGCACCGATGTTGTCACGGTGAGTAGCGATCAAAACATCATTGAGCTGGCAGATGGTATGCAAACTGGTAAGCCAAAAAATTACCCGGTTATTGAGGATGGTAAGGTTGTTGGCATGATCAGCCGAGGAGATGTGCTCAAGGCATTGTATGAAAACTATGTCTCATGCCAAGAGCACCAAGTATAAGTTAGCTGCTTAACGATTAGCAGCTAACTGTTTTAAAGCAGCTTTATCTGCATCGCTTAAATAAGCAATTTCAAGCGCATTAGCTTGTGCTTTTTCCATATCGGCTTGGCTTAAACCTGCCGCAGGTGCTGCTACTTGATACTCATACGCTATTTCAATACCTTCAACTGCTGGATCATCAGTATTAATTGATGCCAAAATACCATGGTCTAAGAAGGTTTTTAACGGGTGCTTTGCAAGCTCAGCAACAGTACTGGTTTGAATGTTACTGGTTAAGCAAGACTCAATACCAATGCGCTTATCACGTAAGTAATCCATTAGCGCAGCATCTTCAATCGCTTTTACACCATGACCAATACGCGTTGCACCAAGCTCGTTAATTGCCTGCCAAATGCTTTCGCTACCTCGCGCTTCACCAGCGTGAATAGTGGCAGCTAAGTATGCATCATGAACTTGCTTAAAGTGATCAACAAATAACTCACCAGGAAAACCAATTTCATCGCCAGCTAAATCAACAGCCACTAAATCATTTTTAAAAGCAAGCAGAGCATCAAGCTCTTGCTGACAAATTTTAGTACCATAAGTACGCGACATAATACCAATTAGGTTGGCTTTAATTGGTGCGTTTTGACACGCACTTTTAACACCATCAACTACCGCTTCGACAACACCTTGCGGGTGTAGACCTTGGCTTTGCGCCATATAATATGGGCTAAAACGAAGCTCTACGTAATCGAGGTTTTGGGCAATAGCATCTTCAACGTTCTCGATAGCAATACGACGACATGCATCGTAATCACCCAATACTTTTACACCCCAATCTAACTTTTGCAAAAATGCCATTAGATTAGGTTCAGGGTCGATAACCTGTACGTGTGGAATAAGCGCTTCAATGTTATCAGCTGGTAATTCTAGGTTGAACTGACGACCAAGTTCTAAGATCGTTTGTGGGCGAACATTACCATCTAGATGACGGTGAATATCAAGCAATGGAAGTTTGTTATTGATCATAATTAGCACTCAGGTTCAGTAAAATTGCGCGGATCATACGTACCCACGACGATATTTCAAGTTTAGATGATTTTATTTACTTTTTTGAGGTCAAATGTCTGCTTTAATGACCGCTATCATTATGCAAGAAATGCCACAAAGTTTTAAAAAGTTTATCAGCATCAATTGGCTTCGTTAAATAACCATTCATACCACTGGCTAAGCCTTTCTTTTGGTCATCATCTTGGGCATTTGCCGATAAGCCAATGATCGGTAAATCAGTGATCAGCAACTCATTGCGAATAACTTTGGTTGCTTCTAAGCCATCCATATTCGGCATTTGAATATCCATGAGCACAAGGTCATAGCTTTTTTCACTGATCATCTTAATAGCCTCGCGGCCATCTTTAGCAATATCAGGTTGGCAGCCTTTGGTTTTTAAAATAGAACTCGCCACATGTTGATTCAATGGGTTATCTTCAACCAATAGAATTGCATCATCGGCAAATGAAACAGTAGTCACATCTATATCAGCTAACTCATCATCACTATGAACCACCTCTTCAAGAGGAGACTCAAAAGGCAGCGAAATTGTAAATGTTGAGCCTTGTCCCTCAGTACTACTGAGGCTTATCTCGCCTCCCATCATAACAATGAGTTTTTGGCAAATACTCAAGCCTAAACCTGTACCACCGAAGCGACGAGAGGTTGAGCTATCAGCTTGTGAGAATGGTTTAAACAGGCGCTGCTGGGCCTCTTTACTGATGCCAATACCTGTATCAATAACACTAAAGTAAGTAAATTCACCCTGCTGCCAAATCCGCACTGTAATCGTTCCCTCTTGAGTGAACTTCACCGCATTATTTAGCAGATTCAATAATATTTGTTTTAAACGGATTGGATCGGTATGGATCAGTAGGTGTTCAGAAGCATCAAACTCAACTCTAAATTCTAAAGAGCGAGAGTTAAGTTCAAACTGCAGTAAGTTCGTTAATTCACTCACAAGCGCATTCACATCAATAGGCTCTTGATGTAACTCCAGACGCCCTGCTTCAATTTTAGAAAAATCTAAAACATCATTTATCACCCGTAATAGAACATTCAATGCACCGTCTGCTTGATCGATATAACTACGCGCTTGTTGCCAATCTTGCTCTTGCATTGCTAAGTAATGCAGCCCCTTAATACCATTAATAGGCGTGCGTATTTCGTGACTCATATTAGCTAAGAACTCACTTTTAATTTGGCTAGCTTTATCGGCTTTTTGTTTTTCTTCGCGAAGGCTTTGGGTTTGCTTTGCTACTTGCTGACGAATTTGAATATTAGTGCCTGTTACCGATATCAAAAAGGTAATTAATAACCACACAAACAGCATTCCGACTATTTGCGCAAGCCAATAAGACAGCCAAGATGACTGGGCTACTGATTCCCATAGTTTCACCTGCCAAACACGCTCACCAATAATAAAATTAAAGCTTGCGATTGCTGTAGTGCCAACACGATGAGGGCTGTAAATTTCAACAGGGTTAGTACCATCGGTAACATCAAAAAAACTGGCATCAATCTCGGTGTTTTGATTAAAGTTAAGTGTTTGCGCCAACACTTCCAGATTGACCACAGCAACAACATAACCTCTAAAACCTACTTGATGGTTAATGTCTGAATAAACAGGGTTAAAGAACAAAACGCCCTTTTCGCTGCCATCTCCTTGCATAAGGGTGATTGGTTCACTCACAGTGACATTTTTAATTAACCGAGAGTCTGTAAGCGCTTGTTTACGTAATTCGTTTGAGGCCAAATCAAAACCTTGAGCGGGTTGGTTGCCCTCTAAAGGGTGAACATATTGCACCGGAAAATACACCGCTCGCTTACTCACCGGCTGCCATTGCCCTGCAGCATTTTTTTCTTTCACGTAATAGTGGGTGCCTAGTTCATCACGCAGTAGATTTTGATAATTAGTTAGTTGCGAGTGAATAACCTTTGGCGCCCATTCAAAGGCAAGTATCTCTTCACTGTATTGCAATTGACGTGCTGTAAAGCGCTTAAATTCATCAAAATCAACTGCATCGCTACTAGCAAAAAAGGTCGCTAATAAAGCTAAGTGTGACTTAATTTCATCAACTTGGTGCTCAAGATTAGTATGAATCGCACTGACTTTGGCTTGCTGGCGCTGTAAGTCTTTATCTTTTTTTACACTGGCTGCGCCATAAAAACTGACACAAATAACCATATAGATTAATAGCGACGGCACAATTATTTGTAGCCGCTGGCGAGTGTGATGGTAACTAAATGCAGCTAAAACTAATGGCGTGAAAATCAGCACTCCAATACTGTCACCAATCCACCATGCAATAAAATTATTAAGTGCCGCATAACTCGGAATAACATTATTTATGACCAGTAAAGCTGTGCCAATTGATGCCGCAATCAAGCTACACAAAGGGCCGCCAATCATTAAACCAAGCATACTTTGCTTTAATGACGATAACTCAATCGGGCGTTTAACTAGATGAATAATAATGTAATAGGCAAGCCAAGCTTGGAATGTTGAGGCACTTGTCACGCCAATAGCCTGCAGCATCATTTGCCAATGGAAAATATCAGTGGCTTTATCAAGGTGAATGAGGTTTACAAAGAACGCCCCTAGCAAAACTCCTGGTAGGGCACGATTTCGAAATAGCAAGATACTGGCAAGAGCAATACCTGAAGGCGGCCATGCAGCAACCGCATAACCATCAATCGCCAGCAAAGAATTACTTAAATACCCTGTAAGAAAGTAAGCAAGTGCGATACTTATGGTCAGTGTAAATAAGTTCTTCAAGCCATCGCTCCTTTGCTGGCTGGAGTAAAATTATTGATAGAGTACCAATGCTTTTTCTGGCTGGGCACTTTTACTATAACTGAGTACAGCTTGCTGCAAATAGGCATTACGATTATCAGCATTAAGTGCTTTATCAAATACCCGCGCAGCTAAATCGTACTCACCATGAGCATTCGCTAAACATGCTAGGGCTAGAAGTAAATCTGTATTCTCGGTGTCTTTTTTCAATACATCTTGCAAACTTGCTTGCAGCTTGAGTGCATCGCCAGGGCCACTGGTACGTAAAATACGTGCTAAATCTTTATGCTGCAGCGGTTTTTTAACCATTTTAATTAAGCTTAACTCTATTTTATTTAATTCGCCCGCCTTTGCCATCGCTGCCAAATAACTTACTTCAGCGTGTGGTTTAAGGTTTTTCGCTAATTGCTCATAGCGCGCAGTTAAATCCTCGCTTGACTGCGCTGCAAAGTAGCGATCAAACAGTTGCTGCCATTCCTGCTCTGAAAGTGCTTTTTTGCGTAATAAGCGAGGCATGAAGTCATTAAGTGCAGCCCATTTTTGCTCTTGCACTAAAACATGGGCATACATTTTGAGCTCTAAACGGGTAGCTTTTTTGCGTTCAGCTGAGGCTTTTAGATCAGCAAAAATAGTGCTGGTTTCACCGCTGGCAATCCATAACTTAGCCACATTTAGTTGATTATTTTGACTTATGTTATCAAGGTAGCTAATCGCCTTTTCGTTCTCATTACTCGCTAATGCCGCTTTAGCAAGAAGCGCATAACGTATATCGGTCCACTGGTCTGCAACACTGTTATTATCAAGGGCTAGCTCCAGCTCTGCATAATCGTTATTTATTAAGCTCCATACACCTTGCTCAATAGCCGCTTGTTTAAGTTCTTCACTACGAGCAAAAAAGCGATGGCGTGTGTGGCTATACAAAGACCATAAATAACGAACTAGTTTATAAAGCACATATATTGCAGTAAGTGCTAACAGTAAGAGTGCTGTAACGCCCCAAATAGTACCTTCAATGGTTGTTTTATTAAAGGCAATTAATACATAACCCTTTTGATCAATAAAAAAGGGGGCAATTCCCAAACAGACGGCTATCGCAAAAATGATTAATAAAAAGCGGATCATTGTGCCCACTCCTTCACCTGCTCAGTACTTTGCAGTGACACTTTTGGGCTGAAATCAAGTTGCTCTTTTGAAAGCTCAGCGAGGCTTTTTAATGCCGCTTTTGTTTGCGCATCATCTTGCTTAAAGTAATCTTTTACCAAGCTATGTGCAGCATCAACAGCGCTAAAATACACACTGCTTTGTTTACTTAATACAGCATCTTGCGCTTGAGCTAAGTATAAGCTTAAGCGCTGTTTAACTAAGTGGCGCTCTTGCTCACTTAAAAATGGTGCGATAACCATATCTTCACGTGTGCGTACTTCTACAAAGAAGTCTTTAAACTGCTGCCATGATTTCGCAAGGTTCTGACGCCATTCACTGACATTTTCGCTCAATTGATTTGGATCTTCTTTGACGACTTCTTCAGGTAGTGAAATAGCATTAAATACTAGTTCATCAACTTTTTGATTAATGCCATGCAGTTTTAAATAAATTGCTTCAACTGCAACAGGCTCTATGGCATTCAAGGTTTGCAAGTCTTGGTGAATTGCTTGGCGAATAGCTCCTGTACCCGGGTGTTCTGCTAGCAAGCTATCTAAGCGAGATAGCACAGCGGCAGCTCCTTGGTAATCGTGCTCTGCCCACAATTTAAACTCGGCCATACGTTGCAGGCTTGTAACCTCTTGCGGATTAAGCGTGAAAGTTTGCTGCTCAGCGCGCTTTAAAGCCGCTTGTAATTGCTGCTGAGTTTGCTCAGCACTTTCATTTAGCGCCTCAGAGACTTTTTGTTCACTATTATAAAGCGAATGTTGTAATGTTTGCTGCGCACTTTTTAATGCATCAATCTGCTGTTGTAAGCGTTGGTTTTCATCTGTCAGCTCAGTAAATGCAACAGCTGATTGCTGATCACTATTTAATTTGTGATAAAACTCATAGCCAACAGTAGAAGCCACTAAAAGTGAAATAAGTAACGCTAAGCTACCTGATTTGCTGATACCTTTTTTTGCTTGCACAGGCGCTTTCGTCCCAGTATTTACCGTTTGCGCTTTTTTATCTGGCTGTGCAGTCACTGGCTTTGCGGGTTGTTTTGATTCTGCTTCACTCATTTTGCTACCTTGCTGATTAATGCAGGTGAACATAGCGCTATCGCTCGCCCCTGCAGCAATATGTATCTGTGTTCTTGCGACCTTTTGTTGCTTTAAATAGTCAGCAATACGCTCACTAGCAACGAAAAATTGTCGCTCTTTCAACCATGTAAGCTGAGGCTCATTTAAGCCATTAAAAATGGCATCCACCGCTGCATTACTAGTAATGACTATACCTTCTACATCAACTGTTTGCCAGTGGTCCATCCACTTACCAGGCTCGCTCTCAATTGCGCTACGCTTGTAAACAACCAACTGATTCAATAAAGCACCACGTTGTTTTAAGGTTTTCGCTATCGTCGTGCGCCCGCCTACACCTTTCACTAATACAATGTTACTCAGCTCTACATCTTGCAGCGTTTTTAGCTCGAGCAGACCTTCTGAATCATGTTTTTTTGGCAAAGCAGCTCGACGTCCAAACGCCTCATAAACCGCATCAGCAGTTTGCTGACCAACCGCATAAAGTTGGGCTGCTTTGTTAATTGTTGGTGTGAGTTTTAACAAGGCATGTACGGCATCTTGCGAGATAAAAATAACTTTATCGGCATTTTCTAGCGGCGCAAGCTCACTACTATTAACCGTGAGGTAATCTAAGGTAAGGACTGGACATTGGGTTGTTTGATAACCCGCCTGCTGAAGCTCAAGAGCAAGCTCAGTGCCTTTTCCTTCTGGACGAGTTATCAAAATATGCATATTAAGCGTCTCTATATACTTCAGCTAAAATTTTATCGGCACCTTGCTCAAGTAGCTTTTCAGCAAGTGTAATACCTAACTGCTCTGCGTCAGCCACTGGACCTGTCACTTCATCACGCAGCATTTGGCTGCCATCAATAGCGCCCACTAAACCACGTAAATGCACTTGCTCACCCTCAACTAGTGCAAATGCACCAATTGGTACCTGACAGCCACCTTCTAAATGGCGGTTCATCGCACGCTCGGCATTTACACGAATCCGTGTTTCATTATGCTCAAGCGGAGCTAGTAGCGCTTTTGTAACCTCATCGTCAATACGACATTCAATACCTACTGCGCCTTGACCATTTGCAGGTAATGATACTTCAGGCTCAATAAAGGCAGTGATGCGTTCTGGCATTTCTAAACGAATTAATCCCGCAGCAGCTAGGATAATTGCATCATATTGACCATCATCTAGTTTTGCTAAACGGGTGTTAACATTACCGCGTAAATCACGAATATCTAAATCAGGACGCGCTTCGCGAATTTGGCATTGGCGGCGTAAGCTTGACGTACCAACAATAGCACCTTGTGGTAACTCATCTAAGCTTTTGTAGTTGTTAGATACAAATGCATCACGAGGGTCTTCACGCTCACAAATTGTGTTTAAGGCTAAGCCTTCAGGAAACTCAACAGGTACATCTTTCATCGAATGCACCGCAATATCTGCGCGGCCATCAAGCATGGCTTGTTCAAGCTCTTTTACGAATAAACCCTTACCACCAATCTTTGCCAGTGGCGTATCAAGGATAATATCGCCTTGCGTCGACATAGGAACCAACTCTACCGTTACGTCGTCATGGAAGTGCTCTAATTGAGCTTTAACAAATTCTGCCTGCCATAAAGCAAGCGCACTTTTACGGGTAGCGATACGAACTAGTTTTGTTGTCTGTGTCATGAAAAATCCAATTAATTATCAGGCTGATACTAAATGTTACTCAGCTAAAATTCTAAACTCTTTTTGGGCCAGCAAGTTGCCATCTGCGTCAATAACCTCAACACGCCAATCACCGAGCTGCTCTGGCATGATGTTTTTTGTTGAATAAGTACGAAAACGCGGGCTACTTACAGCTAATTCAATAGAAGCAAGCTGCTGGCCTTGGTAATACCATTGATGACGAACAGTTTGCCCCTGCATATTTCTAAGCTCACTAAAAAAGCTTAAGCTATTACTAATTTGCGCTAATTTTACATCGTTTTTTAGAACATTGACTGGTTCTCGATCAACAACATCGGTTGTTAATACTGCGCGACTTACTTTGTCTGTATCTATTTTAGCGCCAATTGCAACACTGGCAATATGTGCTGAGTGTGAAAACTGCTGCTGAACATCGGGTACTGCAGCAACCTCTATTTGCTCTTCAGTTTGCAGTGGTTCTTCATCGGGAGTGACAGCTGATGTTTCAGGCAGCTGTTGCCCATCAAAAACCTGCTCACTCACGATCTCTATATCTACTGTATTTGCTTCAGGTTCAGCTACGTCTGAGATAGCGACCTCTGTAATAGCACTTTGTTTACTATCAGTAACCGCTGGTTGCTCATTTACTGGTGATGCAGTCACTTCTTTTGGTTCTTCTTGTTTGGCATCATTTAAAGGAGCTTGTAACTCAACACTTGCAAGCTCCGATTGCGGCTCATCCTGTGCTGATTGCTCAGCATTTACAGCCCCAATAAAGCTATACACTAATATAGCCAGTGCAACTAAGATGACACTGCTGACCATAAAAATACGTCGCCAATGCCATTGATAAGTGACCGCCGTAGAAGTTGAATTAACTGCTTCAACGGTATTCATATTTGCTGTAATTACAAGTTTCTTTGTCATGTTGGCCTCTAAAACCAAAAATTAACTCAAGCGAGCAATTAACCACTCACGAATAGCGATTAGTTCTTCACCACAAACTTGGTGCGCCATCGGGTAATCTTGCCAGCTTACTTCCATGTTGTTAGCGCTAAGCACATCAAATGCCTGCCTACCTGCATTATGTGGTACCACATCGTCAAATCGACCATGGGCCATAAAGATGTTTAAGCCTTGCTGCTTGATTTCATCGGCTAATTTATCTGGCACGCACATATAGGTTGATAGTGCCATTACACCCGCTAATTTATAGTCGAGTCGTGGCGCTAAGTGTAGCGATACCACACCACCTTGAGAAAAACCTGCAAGAATAATTTTGTTAGCAGCAATCCCTTTTGCAATTTCTTGATCAATAATCGCAGCCACTTTTGCAGCGGATTCACGAACCCCTTGCTCATCGGCACGCTTATCTAAATCCATTGATTTAATATCGTACCAAGAGCGCATCGCCATACCACCATTAATGGTGACTGGTTGCACAGGAGCATGAGGAAACACAAAACGCACTCCAAGCTCTGCTGGTAGTGCTAGTTGTGGTGCCACTGGCGCAAAACCATCGCCTGAATCACCTAACCCGTGTAACCAAATGACTGTTGCTTTATGTTCACTCTGTGCTGGATATTCAACAAACTCTAAACTCATAGTTCTGAGCGCCACTCGATAGGTTGCCCCGCTTGACGTGTTGCTGCATCACACATAAATTGCCAAAACTCAGCACCCGAGCGGTTATCAATCCACTTATCATCGCGTAGTTCAAAATGGTGACCATTAAATTTCGTCGCAACCCAAACTTGATGAAGTGGTGCTTGCTTGTTGATCACTATTTTACTGCGATCTGGGAAGATGATTTCTAAAATACCTGACGCTGATTCATAATCTAAGTCGGCATCACATTCATCGATTTGCTCTTCAATAGTTAGCATTAATGCATCGGCTAGTGTGTGGTATTCATGATCAGTCATTTTAATGTCCTTTAACTGGCTTTAAGCCTAGATCTGGAGGCAGATTGTGTACATCAAGTGTAACAGGAATAAATTCATCCGCGAATAGCTGCATTTTTTAAATATTCTGTTACTCTGCGATTATAAAGCCAGCAATCGTATTAATCTAATGAAAGAGACTCATAGCCAAAAATTAAAAACAATCTTACCACTTAGCGCCCTACTTCTAACCCTCGCCGGTTGCGGACAAAGTGGTGCTCTTTATCTACCAGATGATACTGCACAGCCTAAAGAATCTCAGCCGCAGGCTGATCCATCCGAACAACCAGAGCAAAAACAGGACCAATAGATGGACTTTTTTAACTACAATAATAATCAGCTGTTCGCTGAAGACATCGCTGTCAAAGAGCTGGCAGAGCAATACGGTACACCGTGTTATATCTATTCGCGTAAAACCTTTGAGCGCCATTACCATGCCTTTGCTGATGCAGCAAAATCGCATAAAAGTTTGGTGTGCTATGCCGTAAAAGCCAACTCTAATATTGCAGTGCTCAATATTTTAGCGCGGCTTGGTTCAGGTTTTGACATCGTCTCAAAGGGTGAGCTTGCTCGTGTAATCCAAGCTGGAGGGGACGCCAGTAAAGTGGTATTTTCTGGCGTTGCAAAAACAGCCGATGAAATTGCGTATGCACTTGAATTGGGGATCAAATGTTTTAACGTTGAGTCAGTGGCTGAGCTTGAGCGTATTTCAGAAGTGGCTACTTCTCTTAACCATTTAGCGCCTATTTCGATTCGTGTAAACCCAGATATTGATGCTAAAACGCATCCTTATATCTCAACAGGTTTAAAAGAGAATAAATTTGGTATTGATATTCAAACTGCGGTGACAGTATATCAACACGCTGCATCTCTGCCTGGTTTAAAAATTACCGGTGTAGATTGCCACATTGGTTCGCAGCTAACAGAAATTAAACCTTTCTTAGCTGCACTTGAAAAAGTGCTAACACTTATCGAAGAGTTAAAAGCCGCTGGCATAACACTTTCACACCTCGATATTGGTGGCGGACTGGGTGTGCCATATAACGGCGAAACACCACCTCATCCAAGTGAATATGTTGATAAAATTACCGCTCGATTAGCAAATTACCAAGATTTAGAGCTGATTTTTGAGCCTGGTCGTGCAATTGCTGCAAACGCAGGCATTTTAGTCACCAAAGTTGAGTTTATTAAACAAAACCAAGATAAGTTCTTTGCTATTGTTGATGCGGGTATGAACGATATGTTACGTCCATCGCTATATCAAGCTTGGCAAAATATTGTGCCGGTTGAACCTCGCGTAGATGATACGCCTCCTCACAACTACGACATTGTAGGCCCTGTTTGTGAAACCGGTGACTTTTTGGGTAAAGACCGCGAACTAGCGCTACAAGCCGGTGACCTTTTAGCGCAGCGCAGCGCTGGTGCGTATGGTTTTACCATGAGCTCTAACTACAACTCGCGCCCTCGTGTTGCAGAGATTATGGTGGATGGTCAGCAAAGTCATTTAATTCGTCAACGTGAAACCTTAGAAAGCCTATGGCAAGGCGAGAAAATTTTACCATAAACGTTTTTATAACCGGGCAGCTCTGTGGCATGATTAGCTCAGAGCAATCCTGAATTAGAGCGTTATGTTAGTTAATTTCTCAAAAATGCACGGCCTAGGTAATGACTTTGTTGTTATTGATAACATTACTCAAAATGTTTTCTTATCTCGTGACCAAATAAAAAAGCTGGCAGATCGCCATTTCGGCATTGGCTTCGATCAACTACTTATGGTTGAAGCCCCTTACTCTCCTGATCTAGATTTCCATTATCGTATTTTTAATGCCGATGGTAACGAAGTTGAACAGTGTGGCAATGGTGCGCGTTGTTTCGCCCGCTTTGTTCGTATGAAAGGTCTTACCAATAAGCATAAGATTTCAGTTTCAACAAAATCTGGCAACCTCACTCTTTATATTGAAAAAGATGGCCAAGTTACGGTAAATATGGGCCACCCAAATTTTGAGCCGAACAAAATCCCATTTAAAGCCAGCAAGCGTGAGCTAACTTATATTCTTCGCACTGAGGAACATACTGTATTTAGCGGCGCAGTTTCAATGGGTAATCCACATTGCGTTTTAGAAGTTGATGACATTCATACAGCAGAAGTTACCACTCTAGGACCACTGCTTGAAAATCATGAACGTTTTCCACAACGCGCAAATGTTGGTTTTATGCAGGTAATTTCACAAGATCACATTAAACTTAGAGTGTGGGAGCGTGGCGTAAGTGAAACATTAGCATGTGGTACAGGTGCCTGTGCCGCAGTCGTGGTTGGACAAATTCAAAGTAAACTCGCAAGTACCGTACAAGTCGACTTACCAGGCGGGAGTTTGCAAGTACGCTGGCAAGGCGAAGGCCATCCTGTTCGGATGACTGGCCCTGCTGAGCATGTATTTGATGGACAAGTGGCATTATGAGCAAACTAACAGAACAACAAATTGCTGAATATTTAAAAGCACACCCTGATTTTTTTATTAAAAATCCTGATGTACTCGCTGAAGTTGAACTACAACAGCAAACAGTTGGTGCAACGTCTTTGGTGCATATTCAACAGCGCCAATTACGTGAACACAATACGTTATTAAAAAATAAGATTGAGCAGCTCGTTGAACAAGCAAAAGAAAACGAGTTAATTTACCGCTTATTTAGCGACTGTCATCGTCAGTTATGGACTAACTATGACTTTACGACACTGGCTAGCAACTTGCGCAATATTATCTGCACAAATCCATCCATTAACGAATGCCACTTAGTTAAGTACGATAAAAAGTTTGATGAGTTAATTGCTCACCGCCTGCAAAACGACGGCATTTACTTGGGCCGAGTAAGTCAGCAAGAAAGAGACTTACTATTCTCAGACACGACTCAATCGACTGCTTTATATCTAATAGGTAACACGAAACACCCTGTCGCAATTTTGGCGTTTGGTAGCGATGACGTAAGTCACTTTGAACCGGCAAAAGACAGCTTTTTTGTCCTTGAGTTTGTGCGCTCATTACAACTGCGCTTATTGGAACTTGCATGAGCGATGTGAAGACGCCAGACATTGATGAATTAAGTGATGCTTGGCGAACACCCATCCAACTTTTTGCAGACTACTTACGCTACGAAAAACAATACTCAGCGCACACAGTTAACCAATACACGAGCCAACTAGGCTTTGCAGCGTTGTACTTTAGTAAACTCTGTGAAAACTGGTTTGCGGTACAAGGTGAGCATATTCGTCGTTACAGCATGCAAATGCGTAGCAAACAATTAAGCGGCCGCACAATCAGTTTAAAACTGAGCTGTATTCGCAGTTTATATAAATTTTTAAAAGCCAAAAATATTGCCAGTCAGGCACATTATCATAATCCGGCAGAAGCCATTAAAGGGCCTAAATTTTCCAAGCCTTTACCCAAAAATTTAGACGTTGATCAAATGGCTAAACTACTAGAATTGCCAGATGATGATCCTTTAGCTATTCGTGACAAAGCTATGATGGAATTAATGTATTCATCAGGTCTGCGAATTAGCGAGTTAGTTGGCGCTAACATACAGGATATAAACCCTACTGAAGGTGAAATTTTAGTCCGTGGTAAAGGTAACAAAGAACGTTTATTACCTGTTGGCAGTAAAGCACTCAGTGCATTAAAAGCATGGTTGAAAATTCGTCCTCAATTTGCGCATCCAGATGAAATAGCGGTATTTGTTAGCAGCCAAAAGAAGCGAATTTCCGTGCGCCAAGTTCGCCTTCGTATGCAAGAATGGGGTATCAAACAAGGGATCAGCTCGCAAGTGCATCCACATAAGTTACGCCACTCTTTTGCTTCACATATCTTAGAGTCGTCAGGAGATCTACGTGCCGTACAAGAATTATTAGGACACAGTAGTTTGTCTGCAACTCAAGTTTATACGCATTTAGATTTTCAACATTTAGCTAAAGTGTACGATAACACCCATCCACGCGCTAAAAAGCGCCCAACATCAGAGTAAACTCTTGTAATTATGATCCGATTTAACCGTGCCTTATCGCCAGTTTCTGTTTTAAGTTTTGATTTAGACGACACACTTTATAACAACCATCCGATCATTAAATCAGCCTTGCAAGCACAAGCTGATTACCTTGAGGCGTTAGAACAATGGCCAGCGGATAGCATGAGCTATTGGTTAGAATGCCGCGATAATGCTTTAAGACAAGATGCGACTCTAATCGATGACGTTACGCGCTGGCGACAAACAGCCTTACACTATGCCATGACCAACCTTGGTTTTTCTGCTGAGCAAGCTAAGTTTCATGCCGAAAATGCATATCAGGCATTCGCTGATGCCCGTAGTAAAATAACCGTATCTGATGAGGTACTTGAATTACTTACTAATCTCAGCAAACACTACCGCCTCATCGCCATCACCAATGGCAATGTCGAGGTAGAAAAGTTTAACCTTCATGGCATTTTTGAGTTAGTACTACAAGCCGGTCCACACGGAAAAGCGAAGCCGCACAGCGCTTTATTTGATAACGCTGCAAAACAGTTAGAGGTTACTCATAATGAAATTTTACATATCGGCGATAGCCTAGATACTGACGTACAAGGTGCAAATAATGCAGGTTGCCAAAGTGTTTGGCTAAACAACCAAGCAACTCAATATCGTTATCTTGGGTTAGCTGATATTGAGATACGCAATATCATGGCACTCAATCATTTAGTTAAAAAGTAACTTCTTTCAAAATTTGCTTTATGCTGAGTAAATAACAAACAAAAATAGAAAGCTTATGGCAGAAGAATGAAGGCTCTACTTAAATTAATATTACTGTGTTCTCTTAGCTTAAATGGTTACTTCATATGGCAGTTATTTTCCCCTGAAAAACCAGTAATACTAGAGGCAGACGCACCAACGCCTAAAGTAAAGAAAAGCGCTGTTTTACCAGCCCACTTTCAGCAAGCGGTTGTGTTGTTTAGTAACCACTTATTCGACAAAGCTGTTGCTGAATACACGCAACTACTCACCAATGATCCACACTATGCAAAACAACTTAAACAAGCTTGGCAACAGCAACTTGAGTCATGGCTTTCCCATAAAAATTTCACCTTAAGTGAGCTATTTTTAACGGCTTTTTTAAATAGCCACCCATACGATGTCAGCATGCTTGAATTTGATGCTAAGCGTTTAATAGCACAAGGTGATACCCAACAGGGAATTATCAATTTACTGGCTCTTAGCAACCAGTTAGACAGCAATAAAAAGCAACAACTTAGCAAACAAATAGACGAGCTAAGCACATCCTTTATTGGTGAGCTTATAGCGGCACAACAGTGGCAGGTATTACATAGTAGCAGTCAACACTGGCTTGATTACGCCCCAGGTAACGCACATTACCTATATGCCAATGCATTAGCAAACTACCATTTAGAAGATTATGTAGCTAGTCAAATCACCCTAGATCAACTTCCTGAAAATCATGAATTTAAACAGCAAGCTGAGCAATTACGCCAATTGATACAACAAGCCTTAGCAGGTGTTGACGTTATAAAATTAACCGCTCGAGGTTCACACTATCTAATAACCGGCATCATCAATGATGATGTCGAAACCGAGCTAATGATCGACACTGGCGCTAGTTTTACGGTCATAAACCAAACATTATTAAACTCGCTTAATACCCCTCCTAATTACCTTGGCACATTGCAAGTAAACACAGCTAACGGCGTTATTGAAGCTCAGCGTTATCAGCTCGAGTCATTTCAAATCGGACAACAGCGCATCAGTAATTTTGAAGTGTTGGTAATAGAAAATCATGCTGGTTATGGCTTACTAGGTATGAACTTTTTAGAGAATTTTAAGTTTAATATCAATCAGCAAGTGAATGAGTTAGAGTTAACAAAGAACAATTTTTAAGGACAAGCAATGACTCTTAATGAATTTCTTTCGAAATTAGCAAGCTCACCGCAACAGATTGAGTTTACCGATACAATGGCAGTAATAGACAACAATTATGACTTTATTCCAAGCGGTTTTAACAATCATGGGCTGCTTAGCGAAGCAAATGAAAATAATGGCTCGTGCAAAATTTTTGCCTTTGCAAAACTTAATCAACTAAGTAAGCAAAATACCCTAGATTGTTTTGGCGCATTTTATCGTGAAGAAGTATTAAAGAACCCTGAAGGGCAAGACCACATGAACATTCGTACCTTTATGCTTGCTCCTGAAGCCACCCCTTTCTTAGGAATTACATTTACCGAGCAAGAAGTACTTAAAGCGAAGTAATCTAAGCACAATAATCAAAGGCTTTTTTCCATAAAATAACGGCAACCGTCGAGCGGGTAATTTCTCATCTCATACTTTACTTGGTAGCCGTTCTTTTCGTAGAAAGGTTTGGCTTGAAAATCGAGAGTATCGAGTTGCGCGGTGTTTGCACCAAGCGCTTTAGCCTTACTCTCTAATTCGGCTAACAATCGTGTCGCAAGCCCTTTACCACGCGTCTTATCATCACACCAAAGCCAACTTATTATCAGCCAGTTGCCAAACACTTGGCCGTGAATACCTGCTACAACACTGCTGTTTTTAGCTATGAACTTAAAACCAAGAGGAATACGTTCGGCATTAAAATGCCCAGCATTGTAAGCAACAATATGTTCTCTTAGCTGGTTGTTTAGTTCAGCTGAGTCATCACTTTTTAATTGATACATAGCATACCTTTAAAATGTTATGACTCAGTATACGCTTATATCCTTAATCAGTATAAGTGGTTCTTACCATAAGGAACTTCGAGCATATTACTAGCCAGCTTTTCTGGCTGACCACACATTTCATCATAAGCACTTGTGTGGCGTAATACCATGTCACCATAACTTAAATGATCGAGACGCTTTTGAATGTGCAACGGGCTAATATCGCGGATAAACTCACCTTGCTCATCAGTAACATAATATTCAACGTTATTGATCACCACAGACACCTGATACAGCGCCATTTCCAACGAATGAAGGATAACCTTTTGCAGTGGTTGGTGCGCTGCAAGTTCAGATAACTTAATTGCCATGTCGAACCCCTTTTGTATGGTAGTACTTCTTATACGCGGGTTTGATATACTGTGATCAAATTAATTGTACAAAAATCACTCATGACTGAAAAAGTACGACTTGCCAAATTTATTGCCCATGCAGGTGTTTGCTCTCGAAAACAAGCATCGCGCTTGATAGATCAAGGTGAGGTAACAGTAAATGGCCGTGCTGCAAATCATATAGATCACGTTGATGAACATGATGATGTGATTGTACGTGGCGAAAAAATTTCAGAAAAAGCGCCACTAACCTACTTTGCGTATCACAAACCCGTTGGTATTGATTGCAAATTAAATGCTGACGACCCAACCAGTCTTATTCATAGTCTGCCTAAAACCACTCGCGTTTACCCAATTGGCCGGCTCGACAAAGACTCCCGAGGTTTGTTAATTTTGACCAATGACGGTGAGTTTTGTAATCAACTGATCCACCCTGATTATCATCAACCCAAACGCTATTTAGTTACGGTAGATAAGCCTCTTGATAGCGTCTTCTGTGACAAAATGGCAGATGGCGTACCCGTAGATAAGCAAATAACCCTTCCTTGTGAGGTGACTCAAGTGACCGAAACGCAGTTTTACATCGTCTTAAAACAAGGCTTAAACCGGCAAATACGAAAAATGACACGTTATTGTGGCTACAAAGTCATAGACCTTTACCGCACAGATATCGCAAAGCTTTCACTCACCACGCTGAATTTGCCCGAAGGGCACATAGTCAGTATCAAAAAAAGTGACATTCTCTAACAAAAAAGTTTGCATTAATTGATTACAAGTGTAATCTTAAAATAAAGATTACATCTGTAGGTATAAAAATGATTGAACTTTCTAAAGCAGAATTCGAAGTATTAGATGCGGTATGGCTTGGCTACCCTGCCACTGCAAGTGAAGTAATTGCGCGTTTAAGTGACGATAAAGAATGGCACGAAAAAACCATTAAAACACTGTTGAGCCGTTTAGTTAAAAAAGGCGCACTAAGCTTCGAAAAACAAGGTCGCCAATATAACTACACCCCTTGCATCGCCCGTGAAGAATACACATTAAAAGAAAGCCAAAGCTTTATTGAACGCTTCTTTAATGGCCGTATTGCGCCATTAGTGAGTGGTTTTGCTAAATCAGAGCAACTCTCGCAACATGATATTGATGAGCTAAAAAAGGTCATTGATGATTGGGAAAAACAGCAAAAGTAAGGCTTTGTTATGTTAGATGCATTTTTTAATTGGCTGTTAGATCAACAGCTTTTGATCTCATCTGCAATTATGTTTTTATTGCTGCTAGAGCGAAAGCTACTAAGTCAGCTGTCGGCTCGCTTGGTTTATACACTTTGGGCGCTTTTACCTATTGGTTTATTTTTAGCGAACCTACCAGATCACTTAAAGCCGATACAAAACAACTTTATCAGTAAGCTGACTATCACGCCAAACACAGCAATAATGCCGCAATTTACACCAACTTGGTTCGCTGTTTATGTCCTTGTAACTGCTGCGCTGCTACTCACTGCCGTTTACTTTCATTACCGCTTTTTAGCCAAACTGCAATTAGAGCAGATTACAGTCGACCATCACAGTATCCAAAGTCTGTGCTTATATCAAAGTAAACAAATAAGTTCACCTATGGTTGTGGGCGTTATTAACACCAAGTTAGTGCTGCCAACAAATTACCATAGTCACTACGACAACCTTGCTTTAGCACTTATTTTAGAACATGAATCAGTGCACATTAAACGCAAAGACAACCTAATAAACGCCATCGCTTTAAGTGCCACTATTTTGCTGTGGTTTAACCCTCTTGCGTGGCTTGGTTATGCGAGCTTGCGCCGTATACAAGAGCTTTCATGTGATGAGCAAGTGCTCAAAAATAAATCGACAGAACAACGAATTTTATACAGTAAGGCATTAGTGCACTGTGCAAGCTTTAGTAGAGCAGGCTTAATGGCTTATTCACAATACGGAGATAAAAACACCATGTTACAACGTCTAAATCAAATAAAGCAGATCGATAACAGCTCATTTATTGCAAAAACAGCGTTAGTTATTTTTACAGCGGGCATGCTTAGCAGCTTTGCCATTGCAAAACAGCCTATGTCAGTTGAAAAGACAAAAGACTATCAAGCGGTTATGCGCGTAGAGCCGATATACCCAATTCGAGCTGCAGAGCAAGGCATTAGCGGTTCAGTCGTTTTGAAATACGATATTTTACCAAGTGGCGCCACCAGCAATGTTAGTGTGGTAAGTGCGGAGCCTGAAGATGTTTTCAATCGAGAAGCGAAAAGAGCCTTAAAACAATGGCAATATGCGCCATCTGAATCTGGCTTTAAAAACGCCTTAGTACAACTCGACTTTGCCTTAGACGAAAACTATCAAGCAAATGATTTAATTGAGAAAATTAAAGTTAGTTCGAAATAAGCAGTAACAACTTAAGACCCTAAAGCAAGCGCCTTATTTAAGCCGCTTGCTTTGTGGTTTTTAACTCATAGCCTTGTGACTAGAGGCAAAGTGCAATCATAGCCACAGCACAAACATAACCCACTAGCCAGACTAGTGAGCGCAAAATATCCTGGTTTATGTAGTAAAAAATACAATACAACACACGGGCAATAACATGCATAATCGCAAGGGTTTCAGTCACCTGATAGATATTATTGCTACCGATTACGACCGCCAGCGCTACTGCAAAAATAATCAACGATTCAAAGCTATTTTGGTGTGCAGCCAATGCACGAGCACCAAAGCCGGTTAGTTTTGCTTGTTGTTCACGTGGGTGCTTGTTGTCATAGCCTGACAACTTATTTTGTGCAAAAGCCACAGGTGCTTTAGCTAAATAGGGAATGAGTACTGCGATGAGTGCGCAGATAATCAGTGTTGTCATGATATTTCCTTATCTTGTTTAAATTACTCTCTACCCTATCGTAAACAAAAAAAAGCCGCTACTTATAACAGCAGCGGCCAGCAATAGCATCATTGTCACTATAGCCTAATGCTTACCTAAAAGCCCTGCGGCATATTGTCACAGCTGAGTTTTTCTCAAGTTGGTCGATAAGCTAATGCTCTCATTCTTTGGTTTTGTTACTCTAATTGCCTCTCCTAATTAATTTATTTTCAATATGACTTGGATTTTCTTAACCATTTTTGCAGCATTTATGCAGTCATGGCGCAATGCGCTGCAAAGTAAACTCAGTGCGACGGTCAGTGTTGCTGGGGTAACACTTGCTCGCTTCATTGTTGCCAGTCCTATAGCGGCCCTTTATTTATTAGCACTATATCAATACCAAGATGCAGCTATTCCTGACTTTAACTTAGCTTTTATTAGCTACATTGTTGGTGCCAGTATTGTTCAAATCGTTGCCACTGGTTTGATGGTAAAGCTTTTTAAAATGAATAACTTTGCTGTGGGTGCCGGGCTTGCCAAAAGTGAAGCGCTAATGGCAGCGATTTTAGGTGTTATGTTTTTTGGCTCTGCACTTTCATTACTTGGCTGGATTGGGGTATTTATTGGTGCTATCGCCGTACTGCTATTGAGTGGCATCGCGAATGTTAAACACTTTAATTTAGGCACTGCCCTACTTGGGCTGGCTTGTGGCACTTCATTTGCGCTTTCATCTTCATGGATCCGTGAGGCAAGCTTAAATTCAGGACTGACTTTCCCGTACTCAGCTGCGTGGGTATTGCTGCTGATAATTAGCTTACAAACGTTGATGCTGTGCGTGTATATTGCATTCAAAGAGCGCGATACGTTTAAAAAGATGTGGCATCACAAAGGCACTACCACGGCAGTCAGTGTTTGTAGCTGCTTAGGCTCGATAGGTTGGTTTAGTGCTATGAGTTTGCAGCACGTTGCTTATGTAAAAACACTAGGACAAGTTGAAGTTTTCTTTACCATTATGGTATCGATACTTTGGCTAAAGCAGCCATTAAAACGCCAAGATACAGCAGGGCTTCTGTTAATTGCACTGGCAGCCATTCTTGTTATGCTACCTAGTTAGTTACATTTTTGTCATTAAAAAAGCGGCTATGCCGCTTTTAATTTAGTTAATGACTAATTTTAAGAGTTATCACACCACTTATTATTAAAAGTACTCCGGCAATGCGGCCAAATGTCGCAGCATCACCATAAAATAAAATACCCACCAAGAAGGTGCCTGCTGCCCCTATACCAGTCCATACAGCATAGGATGTTCCCATTGGGATATCTTTTTGCGCCAACCACAACATAAAGCCACTTGCGACCATAAAGGCAACGGCTATCGCAATACCTAACCAGCGACTGTCAGCTTCTTGAGACATTTTAAGACCAACTGGCCAGCCAATCTCTAGCAGTCCAGCAACAATTAAATACAACCACGCCATTATTGGTCTCGTTTTTTCAAGATCACGTCATATAAGTCTTCACGGCGGTCTTTTAAGTTTCTAACTGTACCTTCACTGTGAAGGATTTTCAGCTTATCCATATCTAGATCACTGAATAACAGCATTTCAGTATTAGGTGTTGCTTCATTCAAGGTTGCATCATGCGGAAACGAAAAATCAGAAGGGGTAAGAACAGCCGATTGAGAATACTGTACATCTAAACTCTCTACCTCAGGTAAATTACCAACAGAACCCGCAATCACAACATAACATTCATTTTCAATTGCACGCGCTTGTGCACAATGACGAACACGTAGGTAACTGTTTTTAGTATCAGTCCAAAATGGCACAAATAAGATATCCAACCCTTGCTTTGCAAGAATACGTGAAAGCTCAGGAAACTCGACATCGTAACAAATTTGAATACCGACACGACCTGCATCTGTTTCAAATACAGCAATTTTGTCACCCCCTTGGATCACCCAGTCATTTTGTTCGTGAGGCGTAATATGAATTTTACGCTGCTCATCAATCTTACCGCTTCGGTGACATAAATAGCTGACATTATAAATCTTATCGCCTTCAGCTAGCGGCATAGACCCGGTGATAATATTGGCATTATATTCAACTGCCATACGCGACATTGCATCACGAAAAGTTTCTGTGTACTCCGCTAAATAACGAATTGCCTCAGTTTGATTACTTTGCTCAGTGAGGCCCATTAATGGCGCATTGAAGAATTCCGGAAACAGAATAAAGTCACTTTTATAATCAGATACCGTATCAACAAAATACTCCACCTGTTTGAGAAGCTCTTCAACAGACTCAACACAACGCATTTGCCATTGTACGGCACCGACTCGGACAATTGACTTGGTTGACTCAAGTACCGTATCAGTCGGCTCAAACATAATGTTATTCCACTCTAGTAAAGTGGCATAACCGACAGATTCTTGATCTTCAGGAAGGTACTTTTTGAGTAAACGTTTTACTTGGAAGTCATTAGAAAGCTGAAAACTTAAAATCGGATCATAAAGCTCTTTGTGGTCAACTTTTTCGATGTACTCCATTGGCGACATTTCTGTACTGTGATTGTAATAACGCGGAATTCGCCCACCCGCTAAAATAGCGCGTAAGTTATACTGACGGCACAGCTCTTTACGTGCATCGTATAAACGGCGCCCAAGTCGCATCCCTCGGTGAGTTGATGATATAACCACATCTAAACCATAAAGCGCATCGCCTTCAGGGTCACTAAATACTCTGTCATGGCCATCAACAATATCTTCATAGGTATGCGGGTTCGAAAAACGCGCGTAATCTACCTGAACACTTAACGCGATGCCCACTAAAACACCATCGTCAACAATGCCTATTTGTCCTTCTGGAAACTGATCTATCAGCCTAAAAATGGTGTGGCTTGGCCATGCACCGCCAAGCCCTGGATATGCTTGGTCCATAAGAGTTTTTATTTGTGGGTACTGTTCTTTAGTTAGATTACAGATCTCTAAATGCGTTTTTTCGGCCGGCATAGATACTCCTTTTTTAGGCACGAGATAACAAGCAAAGCAAACATTCAGTCAGCATGTTTCTAGATTAGCTTTAACTAGAGTGGCATCAAATCCCCACTCTGCCAAGACCCAAAGCTTAACAAACGTGATGTGAACAAACGCTTATCTTCACTGATAAACATTCGCTGCAAGCGTTTACACAGCAAAAGCGATCAATTATAAACCTGCATTGCTCAACTTTTCATCTATAATTACGCTACACTCCATGTGTATTTGAGGTGGGATTGATCAAACGTCTACTAAAACAATCAAAGCAATCTGGCTTAGAAGAGATTGAGCACGTTAAGTTTCTAATTATTTGTAAAATTGCCTATTTCGCGCTCATTGTTCATGTCTTGCTAATCCCCGCGTTTGCCCATATAGGTGCAAACATGCTTGCTTTAGTTAATATTTTGAGTGTTCTCGCTTGGGCCAGCGGCATCTTTTTAATTAAGCAAGGACTGACTTCCCTGGCACTTCGAGTATTTTGCCTTGAAGTAATTATTCATGCTGTGATTGTCTGTGCCACCCTTGGTTTAGGTGCGGGGTTTCAGTTTTACTTGTGGACAGTCTCTTGTATTTTAATGATCGACTACCAATTAACTTTTAAACGAGCGGCAATCTATAGCTTAGTAATGATTGCCACATTCGCCCTTCTCTATGTGTTTTTTGCGGACGTTCAGTACAGCTTTGCTTACCCAGAATTACTTCCACACGTTAATGTGATAAATATTATTATTGCTGGCTTACCCATGGTATACGGCATGGGTTTAATTAGAGAAATCACCATATCACAACGAATTGAGTTAACAGAAATGGCAGCCCGCGATCCTCTCACCAAACTTTATAATCGTCGTTTTGCAAAAAAATTAATTACCTCAGCACATAAGAAAAGTATTGAGCAAGATAGCAATATTTGTATTGTTATGGCAGATATCGATAAGTTTAAAAATATCAATGACAACTACGGCCATGATAAGGGTGATACGATACTCATTAATGTTGCCAAACTAATTAGCCAATTCATCAATGATGAAGATATTGCTGTACGCTGGGGCGGCGAAGAATTTTTATTATTATTAACCAATACAGATGCAAAACAAGCCTACGCAAAAATTGAAACTTTGCGTATAAAAATCGCCGAGCTAGAAGCGCATCCTGATTTCCCTGATATCAATGTAACTATGAGCTTTGGACTCATTGAGTGGCAACCACTCGCTTCGATAGAAAAAATGTTGCAACATGCCGATGAGGCTCTTTATAGAAGCAAGCATGCAGGACGCAACCAAACGACCGTTGCCAAGGGAGAATGTCCTGCTTTTAAGGATGCTGATGCGGTTAATTAACCGCATCAATGGTGATACTGTGAGCAATCTCTTGAGGCAATAATGGCGTTAAACCATTGCTGACATAGTCGTTGAATCCAGCTCTATAAAATTCCGACAATGGATGTCCCGATTGACCACCAGGTATAGCCATAATGGCATTATCTAAGTGTCCTGGTTGTACAATAAAACGCTGCGAAGCACCAAAGCTACGCCCTTGTACCGCAGGCATAAAGGTATCACCAAAACCAGGGGCTACAGGCATATTTAACAAGCTTTTAAGTACGGGTATTTGTTTGGCAAACGGGTGCTCAATCACTAATTCGTTGACCTTACCCCATTGCCAACTGTGTGGATTGTTGCCGTACTGCTCTGTGAGTTTAGTAATCACGCGATCAAAGGCGCCTAACATTTGTTGCTGCCAATTTTCGTACTTAGGATTTAACCATGTTTGAGGCTGAGCTTTGATAAGTTGCCAAACGGCAGGCTCTAAGTCTCGTTTTACTGGCTTTAAGCTACTATCGAGAGCTTTTAGCTTATTCTCAATTGGACTAAATAAACCATTGATCACTTCACTGCGATAACGTTTTACCAAGGTATAGCCAACTGAGTCACTACAAGCGCACGCCTGCCAATTGTTTAATTCATTTAAATATAAGGCATATTTATCGCCTGCAGCGCTAAGCTGTTTGACTAGTAATTGATGCCAAGCAGTTAAGAAGCGTGCTTCGTTATCATGTTGTAAGTCATAAAAATCTTGTTCGTTGAACTGCTGTTTTTCAAATAAGCGATCGCGAATTTGTGCAGAGCGAGCCCCCATTGCATAGCCACCATTACCAAAACGCTGATTATCTTGCGCAGAAACAACCCGTGAGTTTCCTGTCCATAACCGACCACTTTCTGGGTTTTTTACAAATGGACGCTGCCTTTCGTTTTCATGCCAAGCAGCAGGATACGCTTGCTCAGAAACAGCTAATTGATGCGGTATTTTACGAGCGGGAACTGCTCCCATATTTTTCCAAGCAGCATTACCTTTATCATCAACAACTATCAGGTTTTGTACTGGAATACCAACGTCCGCAGCAAGCGTTAATGCATCATCAACATTGTTTGCTTGCTCAAGCTTAAGCAACTCCATATCAACCGCATACTCATGGTGAGCAACCCAACTTAAGGCATAAGGTTTGCCGTTAATTTCTTTAACAGGGCCATACTCACTCATGGTTAAAGCATAATTTTCAACGTTGCCATCATTAAGTAAGATGGGTTCATCTATCAGCCAAGTTTTCTCTTTACTCTCAAGAGCAATCCAATCGGCAGTATCTAGATAACCATTAGTAAATCCCCAAGCTATTTTATTATTGGTCCCAACAACAATGGCTGGAGCCCCGGGTAATGACACACCAGTTATTTGTTGCATTTCACCATTTAATGGGTAATTAAGCTGCGCACGATACCAAATAATTGGCACTGCAAATGATAAGTGCATATCGTCAGATAGCATTGCAGCACCCGTTTCAGTTAGCTGCCCAGTGACTGCCCAGTTATTACTACCAAGCTCTTTACGGTTTGCAATCTCGGTCGAAGCCCATAAAGCGTCTTTAAGCGCAGGAATACCGCCGTTATAAGGTGCAAGCTGACTGTTATCGAGCGCGGCTTGATATTGGCTTGGCTGAGTAATAAAGTCGACCATCGCTTTGCCATATAGGTCTTCGATTTCGATCAGCGTTTGGTCACGCTCAAACGTAGCAGTTTGTAAATCTAAGTACATGCTAAAAATGATTAGTAAGCTGTCTTCACTTTGCCAAGGTTTTGCTTCAGCGCCAGTGAGCAAATATTCAAAGCTATCATAGCCAACTTGTGCATGGCCTTCATTGACTCCATTTGCATATGCTTGCAATAGCACTTTATCTTTAGCAGGTAATTGCGCGACTGCAATCTGGCTACGTTTTCGTAATTGATGAAAACGCATTTTTTTATCAAGCCCAACAGCAGCTTTACCAAATAACTCACTAAGTTCACCTGCCGCATTGCGGCGCAGTAAGTCCATTTGAAAGAATCGGTCCTGACCATGAGCAAAGCCTAAGGCATAGGCCGCATCTAAACGGTTCTCGGCATGAATAACAGCCTGCCCTAAGGAGTCCCGTTCAATCTTTACTGATTGCGAAATAGCATCACTTTTACCCCGGCCATCAAGTGTCGGTAGACTTAAATTTAATACGCCATAAACAAGCCCGGTTGCCAGTAACACCAATACAAACAGGCCTATGAGTAGCCATTTGATTATCTTAAACATGCCAATTTTCCTTGCGCTGAAGTAACACTGTATTAACCTGGTATATTAACCTGAGTTTTATGAAAAAATAGTGTTGCGATACAAATAATTAAATTTAACGTCCTAGGTTAGCTGTTCATTGTTAATTACCACAGAAATTGTCTATAGTAGGTAGATAGTATAAAACCTGATATTTCTCATGCCGCTAGCGACCGAAGCAGATAATAAAAAACTACAAAAATTGAAGCTAGCCTTCTGGTTATCACTTGCCTGTATCGTGGTAATTGGTCTTTTAATCGAGCAAATTAATTACAATCGTGAAAAAGATGCTTTTCGCTCTCAAGAACTAGCGAAAATAAGCGCTTATCGCGCAGAACTCGAAGCAAAGATGGTTTCTAACATTCAACTTGTGCGCGGCCTTGCTGTTGCCGTTGCTGCCGAGCCAAATTTAGACCAAGCTCGCTTTACGCAAATAGCTAGCCCCTTATTTTCAACCTCCTCAGAGCTCAGAAACATCGGCGCAGCCCCAGATATGATTATCCAGATGACTTACCCTCTTGCGGGGAATGAGAAATCTATTGGACTAAACTTTTTAGAAGCCCCTCGGCAACGCGATGATGCAATTAGAGCACGAGATGAAAACCGTATTGTTATGGCTGGCCCATTAGAGCTGGTGCAAGGTGGCCAAGCGCTGATAGCAAGAATGCCCGTATTCACACCACCCGAGCTCACTTTTTGGGGGTTACTCTCGGTGGTACTCGATATAGATAAGATCTACAGTAACTCAGGTTTAATTGCACTGAGTCAACATTATGAAGTTGCGCTGCAAGGGCGCAACGGCCGCGGTTCAAAAGGTGACTTTTTTTACGGTTCTAAAGACGTGCTCAACACCAACCCTCTGAGTTTTAGAATTAACTTTCCAGGTGGTGAGTGGCAAATGTATGTCACACCTAAATCTGGATGGCAGCCTCCAAGCTCTGCAATTTGGCCACTGAGACTAGCCATTATTTCATTCTGTATTTTGTTTGCTGGCGCTTCAGTATTCTTCTTACGTATGGTTGAACGACAGCACAAGAGCGAGCGAATGCTAGAAACCATGAGTAGCCTCGCCAAAGTCGGTGCTTGGTCATTCAACCTTGAGAAAAAAACCGTATATTGGTCTGACATGACCAAGCAAATATTTAAGCTTCCCCTAAATGTCCAGCCTGAATGGCCTACGAACTATACTCTTTTCAAAGCCGGTGAAAGTCGTGAAAAAATTCGCCGCCTTAACGAGCGCGCAATTAAGTATGGTGAAAGTTTTGAAACACAAGTAGAGATTATCACTGCTGAAGGTGATGAAGTTTGGGTACTGTTACACGGAGAAGCTGAGCATAAAAATGGCCGCTGTATAAAATTATTTGGCTCACTGCAAAATATTGATACCCGTAAGCGAGTAGAGCTCGAAAATAACAAGATCGCCTTACATAACGAGATCCTTGCATCATTAACCGTCAATGATGCTGTACTGACAGGTAACCTTAACCTTTCTAAACATGTCATTGTGCAAGCTATTTGCCATGCATTCGATATTGATCGCGCGAGTATTTGGTTATTCAGTGACGATCGCCAATCGCTCAACACCTTTGCGATTCACGACCAGAGTCAGCCTGAATTTAGTGAAGCAATATCACTACAACAAATTGAATTTCAAAATTATTTTGATGCCATTAATAATCACGCTGTGATAAATGCCAGTGATGCACAGCAACACCCACTGACTAGCGATTTACGTAGCAATTACCTAGATTGGTTTAATATACGCTCAATGCTCACCGTGATAATTCCAACAGGAAGCAAAACGATGGGGGTAGTGTGCGCTGAAAAATGCCATAACCGCAGACATTGGAGTAAAAATGAAGAGAGCTTTTTAATCGCTGTTGCTGCGTTAATTGGAAGTTTACACGCAAGTCAGCGCCGTATAGAGACTGAGCATCAGCTAGTCCAAGCAAAAGAGGCAGCTGAACAAGCAGTAAAAGCCAAAAGTGAATTTTTAGCGAGCATGAGTCATGAGATCCGCACACCCATGAATGGCGTGATTGGGATGCTCAATATCATTAAGCAAACCAAATTAGACAACCAGCAAAGCCATCATATCGATTTGGCGCAATCATCGGCTGAGTCTTTACTGCATATCATTAATGATATTCTAGACTTTTCTAAAATTGAGGCTGGTAAACTCGATATTGAAAATGTGAGCTTCAACGTATTAAAACTACTTGGCGATACGATTGAATCGTTTGCTATCAAAGCAGAGCAAAACAATACCAAGTTACTGTTAGATACTACACAACTTAATCATGGGTTTATTATTAGTGACCCGAATCGTATTAGACAAATCATCAATAATTTAGTGAGTAATGCCGTTAAATTCACCAAAGATGGTGAGATTATCGTCATCGCCAAACTCGAAACAAGCGACGAAGAGTTGTTTTTGAACTGCTCTGTTATTGATTCTGGCGTTGGGATTAAACCTGAAAAACAAGCCACCTTATTTGACTCATTCACACAAGCAGATGCATCAACCACACGTCAATACGGCGGGACAGGACTTGGGCTTGCGATTGTAAAACAGCTCTGCCAGTTAATGGAGGGGGATGTCAGTGTAATTAGCTCATATGGGGAAGGCAGCACCTTTAATTTTTCTGTAAAAGTTAAACGTGATCACACAAAACAAGCACCTGAACCTAGCCACATCTTAGATAAAAAGCATATTTTAATTGCTGATAACTGTAGGCTAAGTATCAATATCACCAAAAAACAGTTGCAGTTGTGGGGTGCTGAAGTAGAAGCATATAGCGATATGTCGAGCTTAATCAATTTTGCTTCAATGCCTGACAATAAAGGTTGTGATGCAATTTTAGTTGATTATCAGTTTTATAGCAGCGCAACAAAAGAGCACCAACAAGCGTTCTTAAAGTACTTTAATGCCACTAGCTGCAAACGAATTCTGATGGCACCAATGAACCTTACGGAAAAACAAACAAGACAAACAATAAAAGTTGAGAGTATTATCTTCAAACCATTAACACAGTCTGATTTATTTAATTCACTAGTAAATGACAAGTACATTGAACAGCAGCAAGTCAGTAAAGAAACGTTAATAACCAAGGCTGTAACCAATAACAGTAATACAGAGTCACAGGTTTTGCTCGTTGAAGATAATAAAGTGAATCAGATGGTCGCCGGCTCATTATTAAAACAAGCAGGCTTTAGTTTTGATATTGCCGAAAATGGTCTTGAAGCAATTGCAAAACTTTCAAGTCGTGAGCAAAGGCCTTATCTTTTAGTGTTAATGGATTGCCAAATGCCAGAAATGGATGGTTACCAAGCAACACGGGCCATTCGTGCTGGTAAAGCAGGTGCAGCTCATCAAGGGGTTAATATCGTCGCACTGACAGCAAATGCAATGCAAGGTGACAAAGAACGTTGTTTAAACGCTGGTATGAACGACTACATCACCAAGCCCCTTAAATTTGACTCGCTCAATAAAAAGTTAACAGTGTGGCTAAGCACTGAAGAATAAAGAAAGAGAGTAAAACCATGCAATTATCATCAATTCAACAACGCGTTATTGGCTGTTTACTCGAAAAGCAAAGTACAACACCCGAACATTACCCATTATCTTTAAACTCACTTACTAATGCATGTAATCAAAAATCTAACCGTGAGCCAGTAATGTCTCTAACTGAAGCGCAAGTCCAAGATACCCTTGATGAACTTATTGCATCACGCTTGGTAACGGTTGATGAAGGACTGTCAGGGCGTGTAAATAAATATGCTCATCGCTTTTGTAATACCGAATTTGGCAGTTTGCAATTTAGTGAGCAGCAACGCGCCATTATTTGTTTGTTACTATTACGAGGCCCGCAAACACCGGGAGAACTAAGAACTCGCAGCAACCGACTGGCTGAGTTTAGTAATGTCAATGAAGTCGAAGCAGCATTAAATGCACTCATCGAGCAAGAATATGTTGCACGCTTAGCACGAGAGCCTGGCAAACGAGAAAGCCGTTACATGCACTTATTTGTAGACCCAGACAGCATTACTGAAGACATGGCAGCTAATGAGCCTTTTCAGGACAACAGTAGTGAAGTGCAACAATTACGAAGCGAAATCGAAGATCTTAAGCAACAAATTAACGCAATAAAAGCGCATTTAGGTCTTTAATAAAAATCACGCCCGTAACATAATGTATAAAACGCTGACAACCACAACGAAAAATAGGAGCTCTACCATGCGTGCCGACATTCTGGCGGAAATGAAAGTCCAACCAACTATTGATGTAAAAGCGGAAATTACCCGTCGCGTTAACTTTCTTAAAAGCCGACTTATTGCTGCGCACTCTCGCTCACTTGTATTAGGGATCAGTGGTGGTGTTGACTCATCAACCTGTGGCCGTTTATGCCAATTAGCTGTTGATGAACTAAACCAAGAGCACAACACCAACGAATATCAATTTATTGCTGTACGCTTACCTTATGGCGTACAAGCAGACGAAGACGAAGCACAACTCGCGGTTGATTTTATTCAACCGAGTAAGCGTATGACGGTTAATATCAAAGCTGCTGTAGATGGCATGCATGAGCAAGCAATGGCTGCAGTTGTTGGTGGTAATGCTGAATTACCAGAGCAAGCTAAAATCGACTTTATCAAAGGTAATGTAAAAGCGCGCCAACGCATGGTTGCGCAATACGAAATTGCCGGTTTCTGTCAAGGCTTAGTGGTTGGTACCGATCACAGTGCAGAAAACATCACTGGCTTTTACACTAAATTTGGTGACGGAGCGTGTGATTTAGCACCGTTATTTGGTTTATCAAAACGCCAAGTTCGTGCGCTTGCTGAGCACTTAGGTGCGCCAGCTGTACTAGTACATAAAGCCCCAACCGCTGACTTAGAGTGTGACCGCCCAGGCCTTACCGATGAAGAAGCGCTTGGCTTAACTTACGATCAAATTGATGATTTCTTAGAAGGTAAAGATGTCAGCAATGAAGTCGAAGAAAAGCTAACAGCTATTTACTTACGTACTCAGCATAAGCGCCAAGCAATCCCAACGGTTTACGATGCGCTTTAAATAACGATCAATAATTCATAAATAGTAAACGACACTTCTAGGGCAATGAGTAGCAGTAAAAAGCTAATGAGTTGCCCACTTTTCACTCTTGCACACACATAAGCACCTAGCGGTGCGCCCAGTACCACAACAGGAATAGCAGCTAATAGATAGGCTTGAATTTGTGGGTTAATAGTCTCGAGGTAAAAATAATTCATAACACTTGCTACGACAGACGTCACAGCCATAATGATCACTGTGGTTGCCGTTGCACGTTGAATATTCGCGTTATATGCAATAACTAACAGCGCAAAAACAGCAATATCGGCGCCCGACCCAACCAATCCTGATGCAACACCACCAAGCGTAGCTATCAACGCGACTCGCGTTTTATTTACGGTGATCTTTGTCTGGCTACAAATATGCTGAGCTCGCCGATAAATACGCCACGCTAAGGTCAACGCAAAACATAATAATAGTGCACTAAAGACCGCTTTCACCGCTAACCTTGGTAAGTGATCAGCAATGAAAAATAAACTCAATATAGCGCCGAAAATAGCCATTGGCGTCGCGATTAATACCACTTGTTTGTAATAAGGGATACGGCTAAAAATAATTGTTAAAGCAGCAGCTATCATACCAAAGCTTTGTATAGCAAGAGAAAACACTTTCGCTGTCGCAGGTTCTATCGCTAATATTTTGGTCATTACCGGAAACGCTACCGCACCGCCTCCCAGAGCAGTGCCACCAGCGACAAATGAGCCAACCGCCATCGTTGCAGCAATACTCAATTGCGTCACAAAATTACTCACTGCATTAGCGGGGCCTTGCAAAAGCAATAAAGTACAATAAACAGCGATAATAAATAGCCATGGTACGGTTCGTAGCCAGCTAAATGATTTAATGACAGCAAGCATAATGAAAAAGAAAAGTATCAAGTATGGCTATTATGCCTGAGACTGAAAACCGGGCAACTGATCTATGATTGCCAGTATTGCGTAGAATGTTTGGCAACATGAATGCAGTAAAGGTGAAATAGTTCTGTAATTTGGTTTATAGTTGTTACAGTTAAATACATTACTTTTCAAATCAAAAATCTAAGGTTTTATATTAGTTTATGTCATCGCCCATTTTAATTACTGGCGCAGGCCAACGTATTGGACTCGCTGTGGCCGAGCACTTTTTAGCGCAAGGGCAAGAAATAATAGTAACTTACCGTACCCGTCATGAAGCGATTGATGTGCTTGCAGGTAAAGGTGCCATTTGTATCCATGCCGATTTTAACAATGACCAAGCTATCGGGCATTTTATTGAAGAATTAAAAACCCATACCAACCAACTCAAAGCAATTATCCATAATGCGTCTAGCTGGGACTGTGAAGCAAATAACCACGATTACGCAGACCTATTTGACAACATGATGCGTATTCACGCCAAAGCGCCCTATTTAATCAATTTAGCAGCCTCTGACTTGCTATTACATTATCAGCAAAACAGTGGCCAAGCCGCAGATATTATTCATTTAACCGATTATGTCGTTGAGAAAGGCAGTCCTAAACACCTAGCTTATGCTGCAAGTAAAGCGGCGCTTGATAATTTAACCAAGTCGTTTGCTGCTAAATTCGCACCTGCCATTAAAGTAAATGCAATTGCGCCTTCGTTGATCATTTTTAACGAACACGACAGCGACGAGTACAAAGCAAAAACATTAAAGAAATCGCTAATGGGCATTGAGCCCGGCTGCGCCGAGATTATTAACAGCGTAGAACTATTACTAAACAGTCACTACATCACAGGTCGTTCTATGCCTGTTGATGGTGGCAGACATTTAAAATAACGAATTACTGAGAAAGCTATGCACGATGATTTAAAAAACAGTTACCAGCAAATAATTAGCGCAGTGGGTGAAGATCCTGCTCGTGAAGGATTACTCGACACACCAAAGCGCGCTGCAAAAGCGATGGAGTATCTGACTAAAGGCTATCGTCAAACATTAGATGAAATCACCAACAATGCGGTATTTACTTCAGATGCCGATGATATGGTATTGATCCAAGACATTGAGCTTTACTCTATGTGTGAACATCACTTACTGCCGTTCGTTGGCCGCTGTCATATTGCTTATATCCCAAACGGTAAAGTACTTGGCTTGTCAAAGTTTGCTCGTATTGTTGACATGTATGCTCGCCGTTTTCAAATTCAAGAACAGCTAACCCACCAAATTGCTAAAGCGGTTGAAGAAGTGACTGGTGCGAAAGGCGTTGGCGTAATTGTTGAAGCAAAGCACATGTGTATGATGATGCGCGGTGTTGAAAAGCAAAACTCGAGTATGCGTACATCAGTTATGTTAGGTAACTTCAGAGCCGATCCAAAAACCCGTAACGAGTTCTTACAACTAGTTAGAGGGTAACGATGGCCAACGCAATTATTAATGTCACTAATCTCAGGCTACGAACCTTTATTGGTTTTAACCCTGAGGAACGTGAGAAAAAGCAAGATGTAGTGATTAATTTAGAAATTCATTACCCTGCTGATCAAGCTTGTGAGACTGATGCGGTTGATAAAGCGCTAAACTACAAGACCATCACCAAAGAAGTGATCAGCCTTGTCGAAGAAGGCCACTTTTTGCTGTTAGAAAAATTGGTTGCTGAAATTTTAGCAATTTGCCACCAGCATCAAAGTGTTCACTATGCCAAAGTGCGCGTCGATAAACCTCATGCGCTGCGTTTTGCTGATTCAGTATCACTGACACTTGATTGGCAAAAAAGCTAAAATAGTTTTTCTAGCCCTACCGCAAAGGCAAGCACAGCTAAATAACGTGCGCCTTTGCCTAGGGTTACGAGAAACAAAAAGAGCGAAAACTTGACCCTAAAAATTCCGCCAACAACCGTTAAAGGGTCCCCGACAATAGGCAGCCAAGCAAACAACAAACTGTAAATACCGTACTTATTGAATTGCTTTTCGGCTTTGTCTATCGACTTTTCTGAAACGGGAAACCATTTGCGGTCTTTAAATCGCATGACTTGCGTGCCCAGCCAATAATTCACGCAACTCCCAAGCACATTGCCCACGGTTGCACTTAGCCATAATAACCAAAGTAGATAGTCACCACTGGCTATCATAGCAGTCATCACTAATTCTGAAGAGCTAGGTAATAAGGTTGCGGAAATAAACGCGCTGAGAAATAACGATAAATAGGCCATAAACATCACATAAAAAAGCTCAGCAAACGGCTGAGCTTTTAATATACCCAAACCACCTTACTTTATAAATTCTATCGCCATTGGGTATTTAACTTCTTTACCATCGTTGGCTTTAATCGCCGATACTACCACCATAATTAATGAGAATAGCGCTACCAATGGCAGCAGAATGACACCAATGACAACAAACATCAGCATGAAGCAGACAATGTAGGCGATCATCATGGTTAATTGAAAGTTTAATGACTTGCGGCCATGCTCTGCAACGAGCGGCATTTCTTCTTTTTTTACAAGCCAAACAATCAAAGGCCCAATTACCGAGCCGAACGGGAAAAGCAAGCCAGCTAAGGCACTTAAGTGACAAAACATTGCCCACATGCGCTGCTCTTTATCTGCCACAATTATTTCAACTTTTTGATTATCATCCATTTTAAATTCCTTGTTATGGGTCTGTTTATTTCTCTACTATAAACCTTAATGACCTTTTACCCTAGCTAAATTGATTAAATTTAAAGCTCTCAACCAACACAAAAGGCTGTAATCAACGTTGTGATAAAAATGTGATAACTTCGTGAAGGTTTCTGGATATTGCTATTCGATACTGATTTTGAATCATCAAAAACAGGAATCTAATATGAAAGCTTTACCTTTAACTTTGTTCGCTGCATCCGCAGTAACCAGCCTTGCAAGCCACGCTGCTGAGCTTGATATAAAACTAACTAACCTCACGCAAGGTTTACACTTTACCCCTATTCTCATTACTGCTCATAACAGTGACAATAAACTTTTCAGCGTTGCAATGCCTGCTTCTACAGCCTTACAAACGATGGCTGAGGGCGGCAATCTCGAGCCGTTAATGAGTGAAGCCACAGCCGCAAACAGCGATATGGTTGCCAACCCAGCTGAGGGTTTACTGGCACCAGCAAGCTCAACGATGGCTAGCTTATCCACCAAGGATGGCAATAACTACTTATCTCTAACAGCAATGCTACTGCCTACCAATGATGGCTTTGTAGGTTTAGATAGTTGGATGATCCCAGCAGAAGCTGGTACCTACACTGTTTATCTCAATGCGTATGATGCGGGTACCGAAGCCAATGATGAGCTTGTTGTTGAGGGCTCAGGCATGCCGGGCACGCCAGGCATCCCTGCTGCACCGGGTGGCAATGCGGGTATGAATGGCAGCGGCGTCACCAGTAGCGAAACAAATATGATGGTGCATATTCATCCGGGTAATTTAGGTGACGACGATTTAGAAGCGGGGATGAGCGATCTCGATAACACAGTACACAGATGGTTAAACCCAGTTGCGATGCTAACAGTTACGGTTAAATAGGAGGTTATTATGCGCTTTTCAAAAAGCTTAATTATCCTCGCATTGAGCGCCGGCCTTGCAGCCTGTGGGGATTCAGATAAATCATCAGACAACATGGATGAAGCGCTTGAAGAAATGACAATGGAAATGGGTGAGATGGCGACAAATCATCAATTTATGGTGGAGGTAGTCAACCTCACTGCTGCCCAGCCATTTTCTCCCATTGCTGTGATTGCTCACACAGAAGGCATGCTTTGGCAAATTGGCGAGCCAGCATCTGAAGCTCTTGAAATTATGGCTGAAGGCGGCGATAACAGCGAGCTACTCGCTGCAGAAATGACAATGCAAGCAGCTTCCGACGAAAGCCCATTACCACCTGGGGAGCAAGTCACATTGACCCTGACGACAGGTGAGCTTGATTCATTAAAAATCAGCTTAGCAACCATGTTGGTGAATACAAATGACGCGTTTACCGGTCTTAATGCTATAGACGTGTCTTCGTTAGCGGTTAATGAGTCACTGTCTCGCACTAGTTTTGCCTATGATGCAGGCACAGAAGCTAACTCTGAAGCACAAGGCACGATCCCTGGTCCTGCTGACTCAGGCGAAGGTTACAACGAAATGCGCGACGATACTAACCGTGTTGCAATGCACCCAGGTGTGGTTAGTCAAGATGATGGCCTTGCAAACTCAGTGCTCACTAGCCAGCATAAGTTTGATAACCCGGTTGCTCGGATCAAGATAACGCGGACGCAATAATAATCGCACTCCTTACACCGAGGTCATAAGGATGTGCCTCTGTGATTTGGAGTAAGCAATGCGCCAAGAAAAATTATTAATCGTCGAAGATGATAGAGCAATACGCCAACTTATCAGCACGCAATTACACTGCCTAAATTTACATATTGATGAAGCATCGAGCGCAGAGGCTGCAATAAAGAAGCTTGCCAGTTCGAGCTATGGCTTAGTACTGCTCGATATCAACCTACCACAAATGGATGGCTTGAGCTTATGTCGCAAAATTAAAGAGCACTACCCAAGCATTGCCGTTATTTTACTAACCGCACTCAGTAGTGACATGGACAGAGTGATTGGTCTGGAAATGGGCGCTGATGATTACATTTGCAAACCTTTTTTCGCTAGAGAGTTACAAGCACGAATAAAAACTCAATTACGGCATAGGTCGCAACTGATAGCAGCCCAATCACATCATGAAGACAGCGCTCAAGCGGCAATTCAACTTGGAGAGCTTCACATTGAATTTACCAGCCACCAAGCATTTTTAGCTGATAAGGCAATTAACTTAACCGCTACCGAATTTGATTTACTCGTTTACTTTGCCAAGCACCCAAATCATGTTTTTAGTCGCCAACAGTTACTTGACCAAGTATGGGGTTATCAACACAGCGGCTACGAGCATACAGTCAATTCTCATATAAACCGTTTACGTAGTAAATTTGAGCAGCATCACCCAGCAACCTTTATAGAAACAGTCTGGGGTGTAGGTTATAAACTAAATCCAGGTCAGTTGAGTGCAAGCTAATGAAATCAATGACGCTTTATCAAAAACTTGCTTGGTCATTGGTGCTTATTTTTAGCCTGTTGTGTGCGCTGGTTTTAAATTGGAGCAAGCAATTAGAGCAAAGCTCTGTACACCATGCCCAGCAAAACTTGCACCTCCAACTAGCCGAGCATTTAGTGCACGACAATCCACTGATCAAACAAGGTGTGTATGACTATGATGCGCTAGAAAACCTATTCCACACACTGATGATACTTGGCCCAGCTTTTGAGTTTTATTTTGTAGACCCTGAAGGTCATTTACTGACTTATTCAGCCAAGCCGGGGCAAGTCGTTAGGCAACAAATAAACTTAAGCCCGATACAGCAGCTGCTCGACAACCCCACGGCCACACCGATTTATGGTGATGATCCACGTAGCAACGGTGGCGTAAAAATTTTTTCGACCGCACCAGTTTATAATCAGCAACAACTGCAAGGCTATTTGTACGTGATAATTGGCGGGCAAGCTTACGATACAACCCTTAAAAACATTAAAGCCAATGATAACCTTTGGCTTGCCGCAATGTGGTTTGTAGCCGCCTTAGTTGCGCTCTTTATTGCGATGTTGCTGTTATTTCGGTTTTTCACCTTACCACTAAAAAAACTCAATAAAGAGCTTAATAAAATAGAAGCGGCTAACTACAGCCTAACCAAAATGTCATTGGATTCTAGCTACACAGCTCATGATGAAATAGGCAATTTAAGTAAAGGCGTCAACGCCATGCTGGCGCGTATTGATGAGCAGTTTCAGTCATTACAGCAAGCCGATAAACAACGCCGAGAGTTACTCACTCACTTATCACACGATTTACGTACGCCGCTATCTTCACTGCACGGCTTTCTGGAGGTGATCAATAAACCGAATAGCCACTTAAACGAGCCTGAGCAACGTCATTATCTCAACCTTGCAATGGATAATTGCCAGCAACTAAAACAGCTGATTGAGCAAATTTTTGAATTGGCTAATTTAGAATGCGGCCAAGTAAAAATACAATCCGAGACCTTTAATTTGGGCGAGTTGATTTATGATTGTGTAGCAAAGCTTGCTCTAACAGCGCAATCAGCAGGAATTTCACTCAAGGTTATTCCCGAAATTTGCGATTTTACCGTGACGGCAGACATCGCAAAATTAGAGCGGGTGCTTACAAACTTAATCGAAAATGCCATTCGGCACACACCAAATGGCGGTGAAATTGCCGTTAAGGTTAGCCAACAAAGTGATCAGTTATACGTGGCAGTGTCTGATACCGGGGTTGGTATTCATGAGGATGAACTCAATGCGATTTTCGAACCTCACTATCAGGCGCGTAATAGTATAAAACGAGGCTCAACAGGCTTAGGGCTCGCTATTTGCAAGCAACTGCTCACCCTAATGGATAGTGAAATAAACGTAAAAAGTACCTTAGGAAAAGGCAGTGAATTTCGTTTTAATTTAGCTATGCAGGCACCCGCTTAATCACGGATGCCTGTGTTGTTATTATTTTTCGATACCCGCCAAATCGAGCATAAAGGCGTAATATAAAGCGGTATCTTGCAAGCTTTTAAAGCGCCCAGAAGCACCGCCATGCCCTGCTTCCATGTCAGTTTTGAACAGCAACAGGTTATCATCGGTTTTATATTCACGTAGCTTAGCAACCCATTTTGCCGGCTCAAAATACTGCACTTGTGAGTCGTGCAAACCGGTAGTAACTAACATATTTGGGTAAGCCTGCTTCTTAACTTGGTCGTACGGCGAATATGACAGCATGTAATCATAATAGACTTTATCGTTCGGGTTACCCCACTCGTCATACTCATTCGTTGTGAGTGGTAAGCTGGCATCAAGCATAGTCGTAACTACATCAACAAAGGGTACTGCGGCAATCACCCCTTTATATAGCTCAGGCGCTTGATTAACAACAGCCCCCATTAGCAAGCCACCCGCACTGCCACCCATGGCAAAAATATTATCTTTATCAGCATACTTTTGAGCAGCTAGAGACTTAGTCACATCTATAAAATCATTAAAGGTGTTTTGTTTCTTCAGCAACTTGCCGTCTTCGTACCAAGGGCGACCCAGCATTTGCGAGCCACGAATATGCGCAATCGCAAACACAAAACCACGATCAAGCAAACTTAAGCGTGAACTTGAAAAGCTCGGATCCATGGTCGCACCATACGAACCATAACCATATTGCATAAGCGGATTAGAGCCGTCTTTTTTGAACTTGTCTTTACGATAAACAAGGCTAACAGGAACATCGACACCATCTCGGGTAGTCACATAAACTCGCTCAGAGGCATAGTTGTCAGGGTTAAAATCACCTAACACTTTACGCTGTTTAAGCAGTGTTTTTTCGCCACTTTCTAGGTTGATATCGTAGCTGCTGCCTGGCGTCGTCATACTTGAATAGTAAACACGTAAGTTAGGGTTACCTAACTCACGATTACCATAACTAAAGACCATATAAGTTGGGTCATTAAACGCAACGACTTGCTCTTGTTGGTTACGAAGGTCGCGAATAGTGATTCGGGTTTGCCCCATTTCTCGCTCTTCGTAAACTAAATGATTGTTAAATAACTCAATGCCTTCAAGTTTCACGTTATCACGACCAGCAATTATCGTTTGCCATTGTGCTTTATCATGAGCTTTATCGCGATGCACTTTCATCAGTTGGAAGTTAACAGCATTTAAATTAGTAACGATGTAATACCAATCACCTAACTTTTTGATGTCATATTCAAGCCCTGTTTCGCGTTCAATAAAACGTTTTGGCATTGCTTTGACATCATTAGCATCAATAACCGATACACCCGAAGCACTGGTGCTGCCATGACTAATATAGATTTCTTGTTGGTCTTTACTCTTATAAATACTGGTGTAGTAACTGGTGTTTTTCTCTTCGTAAACGAGTTCGTCGTCGGCTTGCGGGGTGCCTAGCGTATGGCGATATACTTGGTAGCCTAACAGCGTTTGTAGGTCTTTTTTGATGTAGTAAAAGGTTTTGTTGTCATTTGCCCAGACTACATCACCTTCCGTGCCTTCAAGGCTTTCTGTGAGCATTTTACCTGTGGTTAAATCTTTTACTTTAATTGTGTAAATACGGCGACTCACAGTGTCTTCACCATAAGCCAGCAAATTGCCATTTGGGCTGACAGCTAAACCTGTTACGGCAAAATAGTCATGATTTTTAGCCAGCTCATTCACATTTAAGATAACCTGCTTATCCTCTCCTTGGCTATCTTTGCTGCGCACATACACTGGGTATTCGTCATCACCGCGCGTTTGTGAGAAGTAGTAATATTCGCCTTTTTTTGTCGGTACGGTATCGTCATCCTTTTCAATACGTCCTTTAAGCTCTTCGAACAAGGTGTTTTGTAGCGTTTGAGTATGTGCCAGCTTGCTTTCAACATACGCATTTTCTGCATTTAAATGGGTAATAACAGCGGCATCTTTGCGCTCATCATCACGCATCCAGTAGTAGTTATCGATACGTGTGTCACCATGAATGGTCATTTCATGAGGTATTTTTTTAGCAAGCGGAGCTACAACCTGAACTTGCTCTGTTATAACGGCTTGCTCTTTATTATCTGGGACTTTATTACACGCTGATAGAACAGCTAAAGAGAGTGCCGCAAGGCAAAGTGAATGGCCAACTTTCATGGGATTCCTGTATTAGTTTTATTATTCTGTCTCCAATATAAGTAAAAAAACGGCAACATATAAGTAGCCTTTGTGAAGCAATGTAAAAAGGGAGCCGAAGCTCCCTTTTATTGTTTACTTATCAAGTAATTACTTTTGCTTACGACGACGCATAAATGCGAACGGTGCAGCAAGTAATGTTAACCATGCTAGTGAACCTGAAGAAGATTTTTTCTTCGCTGGTTCTTCAGCTACAACATCTTCTGCCGGGTCTTGTGTCACTGCAATAGTAATAGTAACCGCTTCTGACATGTTGCCTGCAGAGTCAACCGCAGTTACTGATACTTCGATAGAGGTTGTTTGCTCATAATCGATAGCGCCAGCAACCATTAACTCACCCGCATCACTGATGCTGATGCTATCACTACCTGTCACTTCATATGTTGCGATAGGAGTCAGGTCTGCATCTGGGTCAGTCGCAGTCACAGTGCCAATTACAGTACCTTCCGCAGCGTTTTCTTGAACCGTGAATTCACCAAGCTCAGCATCGATCACAGGGTTAACTTCTTCTGGCTCGTCAGCAACGTTCATTACCTCAACAGTCACCATCGCTGGCTCAGAGATATTGCCTGCAGAATCTACTGCAACAACTTCAAGTTCAATACTCATCATGCCAGCATCGTAGTCAAGCATGTCGCTATTCATAACAACAACATCACCTGATGCAGTCACTGAAACAGCTGTAGAAGTAGAATTAACTACAATATATTCAGCGATTGGGTTAGCAAGCTCAGCACCATAAGTTGCTTCTAGTGAACCAATCACAGTATCTACCGCTGTGTTTTCGTCTACAGAGAATGACGCGTCAGCAAGAACTGGAGCAACGTTAGCATCTTCGCTTGGTGTTGCTGCGAACGCTTTTGAACCTGAGTCAGATAAGATCATGAAGTCTGCACCAGCATTCAATAATGTTGCAGAAGCACCAGGTTCTAATGAGCTAACGACTTCACCAGCTTCATCAACAAGTGCTGCATATACATCACTTGATGCATCAGTAAATGTATATGTACCCATTGCAACATCACCTTCACCTGATGCAATTGGCGTCCACGTTTCTTCTTCTGTACGGAAACGTACATTTGCAGTCGCTTTACCAATATCATCAGCAGTTAGGCCAAATGCGCCTAGACAGCTTTGCATTGTAAGGTGGTTGTTACCAATAATTTGATAAACATTGTTGAGGTTACCCGAAGAGCTGCCATAGCCGTGAGTAAAGGTAATCGCAGTACCCGGCTCTACATCATAGAACCACTCTAGTTTACCATTTTGCACTGTAACATCGTATGTACCATCTTGGTCAATATCGAAGTCAGCCATGAAACCACCCACGTAAGAGTGTGTAATACCTTCATTCATAACCATCGTGGTTAATGTAACATAGCCGCTATCACAGATATCTGTTGGTACTGCAAATGTTTCAATAGATGCACCCACTAAATCAAAACGTTGGTCTTCATCTACATCATCAGTCATTACAGTAGGAGCAAACACTGGTTCAAGTGCTACCGCACCTGTATTTGTTATCTGATGAGCAACACCATTGTCTGTCATTACAGGCATGAAGCTCATCGCAGCATTTGCTTTTGGTAATACATGGTAAACAAGGTGGAATGCTTCATCGCTACCATCAGAGAAGATTAGCGCACCATCAAGCTCTAGTTTGGTTAAATCAGCCGTTGCATCTTGTGAGCCGATATTATCATCCGTTAATGTCCATTCTGGTAACGTTGCCGGATCAATTGTTGCAGTCACATCAAATGACATAGTTTGACCCGCAGGAACAGTGATTGAATCTGGGTAATCAAGTGAGAATGAACCACGCTCAACGTCATCTGCATAACGTTGTTCAAGAGAAAGTGTGTAAACTTTGTCTTCATTAGAGAAGTTCTTAACTTGAACAGTTTTCGTTAGCTCAACAGTTTCTGATGCACTTACTAAACCAAACGAAAGTGCCGCTTGCTTAGTATCAGCTGCCCACGCAGCTACAGGTAAATTTGCAGCTTTGTTTACATCAACAAGACCCGCACCGATGTAACTAATTGGCGCAAGTTCTGCATCCGGGTTAATTGCTAACGGCTCCATAGTCACATTTAGGTTAGCAGTGTTCATTAACGTCGCTTTGATTTCAAGCGCATTACGCTCTGGTAGCGCTTCTTTTAATAAGCTCACCGCACCTGCTGTGATAGGACCAGAGAATGAAGTACCTGTTGCGCCAGTAAGGCCATCACCTAGACCAGGATGAGCAGTCATGATGTTTACGCCTGGTGCTGTAATTTCAGGTTTTAATAGACCACCCATTGAAGGGCCACGCGATGTGAAGTCTGCAATTGCACCAGATAGAACTAAACGCTCAACTGTTAGGTTGAATGTACCACCCGCTTTTAAAGCAGTACCCGCTGCAAACGTTACACCTATTGAAGGTATAGTAACAGCAGGATCTGAACCACCCATAGGTGCTGGCGTGCCATCATCAGTGTTGTTTGCAATAATAACAAACTCAGCGCCTTTAGCTTGTGCAGCTAATACCTTAACTGTAAATGCACATGCACCACGGTCGATGATAACGCCTTTACCTGTGAAATCTACGTCATCAGCAAACGCTTCACACGCTGTCTGGTTTGCATCTGGGTAAACAAGATCCAAGTTTTCATTAGTGTAGCTAAATGCAGTTTGCGGACCAAAGCTTGCAGGCTGAACAATTGCTTCTTCGCCATTAATTGTACCGCTACCAATTGACTCAGCACCTGTAGGGTGAGTCATCGCACCTACTGAAAGTGCGTTCTCAGTGGTACTTGGGCCACCAACGATGAAAGGATATGCACCGTCATTACCCGCTGAAATTACAACGTTTGTGCCAAGCTTAACAGCTTGGTTGATGAATAGACCAACAGCATCATTGGCAATATCACCGTAGTCACCACCTAAAGACATGTTAATTACATCAACACGGTCGCTAATGTCACCATTACCATCAGGGTCCATTGCGCTTTCAAGCGCGAGAAGTTGTGCAAGACCAGGACAACCACTGTTACATACAGAGTAAACGAATAGATCTACGTTTGGCGCAATACCGTTAACAGAGTGAGAAACGTGTGTACCGTGGTTAGTTGTCACATCAATTGGATCGTTGTCATAATTGATGTAGTCATAACCGCCTAATACTTTACCTTGTGGCCAATCTACAGAAGCAGGATCAGCAATTGCAGCAGCATAAGCTTCATCAGTACCCGCACCACCAAAGGCTTTATGGGTGTAATCGATACCCGTATCAAGAACAGCAACACGAACACCTTCACCTGTCGCTAATCCATTAGATACTAATGGAGTCGCTTCAATATAGTCAGCGCTGTCAGCAACATGCAATTCATAATCGTATACTGGGTAAATACCCTCTACTTGAGAGTTTGATAATAACTTAGCAACATCTTGCTTGTTACCATTAACTACGATTGAGCTTACTAGTGTTGATGTTTTTGCAACAACCTCAAGTGGTAAGTCCATGCTATTAATAGCTTGTTCTACGCTTGCTTGCGCTACTTTTGCTTGTGCTTGAACAGAGGCTACATCAACACCCATTGTTTTAGCATTAATTGATGCTGGAGCATTTAACTTAACTAGCCAACTAGTCGCTTCACTGCGTACTTTTTGTTCTTTTTTTGTTACCGCACTCGCTTTAATTAATTTTTTACCAGCAAGGTTATACTTAGAAAAATCATTGGCTTGCGCACTAGCGCACATAGCACTCGTTACAGCCAAAGCAACTGCAGTTCTTTTTATTAGATTATTAGACATGGGTTTCCCTGGGATATGTTATGTTATCGTCTAAATAGTGATTGAAACAAAGTTTCAGCACCAATATAAAACGGAAACACAAACAAGAACAACATTACAGTTACAAAACTATTACATTTCATTCGACATAAAGCACGTTTAAAACCCCAACCAATTGTTTATTAAGTGCTTTATTGTGAAATCTCGAGTTGTAAATATTTGTAAATGAATATGATATATTGAGTTTTGATAAAGTAGAGTACTGTCAAATGAATTCAGAAGTAATCAACATTCTTACCATGGCAAAAGTGATTCAAACAGCGGTTGCACCGGTCTTTTTAATTACAGGTATTGCAGCAACGTTAGGGGTACTTTCTAACCGCTTAGCGCGTATTACAGATCGAGCGAGACAGTTAGAACGTAAGCTTAAAGTCAGTACCGATGAAGACTTCAATAAGTCACTTACAACAGAACTAAGGGCATTGTTGAAACGCTCACGCTGCATCCATATCGCGTTTAGTTTAAGCGTGCTCAGTGCCTTATTAGTGTGCGCTGTGGTTATGTGTCTATTTTTATCACATATCCAATCAATTAACTTGAGTGTGACAATTGCAAGCTGCTTTGTCGCTGCTATGGCACTGTTAATCTGTGGCTTTTTATCATTACTAGGCGAGGTTTTCTTAGCAACGAGAAGCATGCGCCGAGGTATGATCTTCGCCGATATTGATATAAATGATTAGGCCGTATTGACCTTTTATGATTAATTTTAATCCACAAAGGTAAACACGCCCTAAATTAAACTTAAGTTAAGATTAACCGCAATACACTTGAATAATACACTAAGCTAAGATACAAACTCAGTTAGTTTATCTTTATGACACCTTAAGGGGCAAAAGGAATGAAATTAAAACAATTAGTATTAGGTGCTATGCTATCGACAATGGCGCTAAGTGCATCTGCAAACTCAGTTTTTGAAGAACCAAGCGATGCAATTGAGTACCGTCAGGCTGCATTTTCAATGATCCGTGTGCAAATTGGCGATATGGGCGATATGTTAAAAGGAAAAGTACCTTTTGATGCAGAACGTTTTCAAAAGCGTGCAAACAATGCAGCAGCGCTATCAAAAATGCCTTGGGAAGCTTTTGTAGCGGGTTCTGATAAAGGTGATACTTCTGCGCTTGCAGCTGTTTGGAGCGACAACGAAACCTTTATGAAAAAAGCGGTTGCTTTCCAGCAATACGCCGATGAATTAGCTGTCGCAGCACAAAGTGGCGATAAAAAAGTTATTGGTAAAGCATTCAGCGCATGGGCTAAAGGCTGTAAAGATTGCCATAAGTCTTTCAAAGACTAGTCTAGTAATAATTTAAACTAAAAAGGCGCTAAGAAGCGCCTTTTTAATGCCTTATAGCAACTTACCCAAGTAAATAGCTGAGCGGCTCAGCACCCCAAGTCGTAAATAACACCACTAAACACACTGCAAAGATAATAAAAGCAATCACTGGTGATTTAGTAACTGGCTCAGTGATTGAGACTTGCTCGCTATTTCCGGTCAACATAGGTTTCACTAAGTTTTTACCCTTAATACGGTAAATAACAATCGCCAAAACGTGCAGCACAATTGCGTACAACAAAATATCAAAATTTAAATGATGTAACCAACCCGCAAACTCTACAGTATCTGAAGAAACATGCTCTACTAGAGGGCCATCCGTTAAAATATCGTCACTGGTCATTAGACCCGAAGTTAACTGCACAATGAGTAAAGCAAAAAAGGCTATCACCATATAACTACCCGCAGCACCATGACCCGCTTTGTGCTCATTGCTTGTAAACGACTTAATAGCAGCAACAGGAGAATGAATGAGCGCAGAGAGCTTCGCCGTTTGACTACCAATAAAACCCCAAATAATACGTGTGATAATAAGCGCCAAGGTAAAGTAGCCTGCAGCAAAATGCAGCTCCAACATACCTTCTTCAGCACTAAAATAGAGTGTTGCGATGGCCGCAACTAATAACCAATGGAAGCTTCTTATAAAGCCATCCCAAACTTTAACTTTAGACATTGTAACTTTCCCTTTAAAAGACGCTAATGACTTGCAGACAGAAATTTCAATAACGGGTTCGGCTATACATTATTACAAACTTCAGTTATTTTGACACACCTCTATTTCAGCTGTTTTGATCTGAGCCATAACAACAAACATGAGCGATAAGATGCATAATTCAACATTAAGAGCCTTACTAAAAGGGTTTTTCGACATGCTTCCTTTATGTCTTGCGGTGTTACCTTGGGGGATTTTATGTGGTTCTTTAGCCGTTCAAAATGGTTTTAGTGCTTTTGAAACACAAGCTATGTCGCTATTGGTATTTGCTGGTTCTGCTCAGCTCGTCGCAATTGAGTTAATGGCTGGAAATACCCCGCTATTAACAATTTTGTTTACTACACTCATTATTAGCTCGCGGCACTTTTTGTATGGTTTAGCTATTCGTCACAAAGTCATAGACCAGCCCTTTCGTTGGCGACTTCCAGTTAGCTTTGTACTTACTGATGAATTGTTTGCTTTTTCGCATCATCACAGAGCGTATAAAACGAAAGTGCGCTTGATTTACGCGCTAAGTGCCGGGTTTAGCTTTTATATTGCTTGGAATATATGGACTCTGCTTGGTATCGTCGCAGGTAGCTTACTACCTGATTTAACGCACCTGGGGCTTGATTTTGCTATCGCTGCCACTTTTATTGCTTTAGTTATTCCTGGTGTAAAAAACCTAGCGACACTAGCTACTGTGATCACAGCAGGTGTTGTTGCAACGCTATTAAAAAGTCAGGGCTTTCAACTTTGGCTTGTCACAGCAGCCCTTATTGCCATGACTGTCGGTTACCTAATTAGTCGCTGGCAAGCAAAAGAGGAGCATACACAATGATGACCACTATTTTATTGATGGCGTGTATCACCTTCTTCACACGTTACTTATTTTTGCACCGCGCATTACCATTTAAAGTTGGCCCGAAAATGCAGCAATTCTTAAGTTTTAGCGCCCCAGCAGTACTTACCGCGATTTGGGTACCCATTGTGTTTATTAATGACGAAGGGATAAATTTAGATTGGCAAAATCCCTACCTAAGTGCTGCAGTAGTATCTGTTATAGTGGCTTATAGAACACATAACATTTACTACACAACACTAGCAGGTATGGGATTATTTATAATCTTAAGTTAAACACTGGCAAGTAAAATTGCGTGGCTTTTCTCAAGTGTAACTTGCTCACGCTCACCTAGAGCCGTCATACCGTGGCGTTCCAGCTGAGCGACAAGTTTATCTGCGACACTTTCATCGAGCTTATAGTCGCTTAAACGAGTTGGCATTTTAACACTATGGAAAAATGCTTCTGTCGCAGCAATTGCGCTATCAATAGCCGCATCTTCATCGCTGATATCAAGGCCTAATACTCGCTCAGCATATTGTAATAACTTGCCACGCTTGGTGTCTTTTTGTTCAGCCATCATACGAGGTAATACAATCGCTAATGTTTGTGCATGGTCCAAACCGTACACCGCGGTCATTTCATGACCAATCATATGAGTCGCCCAGTCTTGTGGCACACCAGCACCAATCAAACCATTAAGTGCCATAGTCGCTGACCACATAATATTCGCGCGTACTTGATAGTTATCTGGCTCAGAGAATGCCTTCGGACCTTCTTCAATAAGGGTCATTAAAATCCCCTCAGCAAAGCGGTCTTGTAATTTGGCACCGACATCATAAGTAAGGTATTGCTCCATTGTGTGCACAAACGCATCAACAATCCCATTAGTTACCTGACGCTCAGGCAATGAGAATGTCACCGCGGGATCTAAGACAGCAAAGCGAGGCCGCACAAACTCACTTGCAAACGGCAACTTATCTTGAGTATCTAAGTTTGATACCACACTGAAAGTGTTTGATTCAGAACCTGTTGCAGGCAGTGTTAGAACAACGCCCAGTGCCACTGCTGATTTCACTTCAGCACCTTTTGCTAAAATATCCCATGGTTCGCCAGCAAACTCAGCCGCAGCAGCAATAAATTTACTTCCGTCCACGACAGAGCCACCGCCGACAGCAAGGATATAGTCAATTTGCTGCTCTTTAACTAGCTCTACAGCTTTCATGCATGTTTGGTAGCTTGGATTTGGCTCAATTCCCGCAAATTCAAACCAAGTATGTTCAATCAATGCGGCTTTAACTTGATCATAAACGCCATTTTTCTTAATGCTGCCGCCACCATAAGTAACAAGTACCTTGGCATTCTTTGGGATCTCGTTTTGAATTTCTTTAATTTGCTGCTCACCAAAATGAATTTTGGTTGGATTCTCAAAGCTAAAATTTAACATGCTTACTCCCTTATATTTGTGAGTATTAATCAGTGACACAACTATTGTAGTTATTTTTATACAGGGATAAAGGGAGCAAATAAATAATCACTTTTGCAGACATGCAATAATAAACCACTTAAACTGCTTTAAATTTACTGAAAAACTTAGGGTAAAGATAATGTGGCAAGGCTTAGAGGAATTTTTATATGTTGTTGAGCACGGCAGTTTTACACACGCAGCTAAAGCTATGGAAGTATCAACTTCACATATCAGTCGGCAAGTACAACAACTTGAAAATCGTTTAGGTTCTGTGCTATTTCAGCGCACCACTCGTAAAATTAGTCTCACTGATGCAGGGCGTGAATACGCTGTTAAGTTAAAAGCTATACGCCAAGAGTTAATTGATGCAAACAATCAATTACAAGGTGAGCAGCGCCAACCAAAAGGACTAATAAGAATAACGGGTGCGGGCGAGTTTGTAGCTAACCAAATCGCCCCCAAAGTCGCAGAATTTGTAAAACGCTACCCTGAGGTAGAGGTCGATCTCGACTTTAATAGTCGCAATGTCAACTTAGTTGAAGAAGGCTTTGATTTAGCCATTCGCTTTGGCAGGATGCAAGACTCAAACTTAATTGCACGCCCTTTATGTAAGCGCGTCATGACCCTCGTTGCTAGCCCTGAATACATAGCCAGTCACCCTTCTCTTAAAACGCCTTATGACCTTGCTGAGCATAACTGCTTAATTACCATGCGAAAGCGCTGGCGATTTAATATTGACGATCAAATTAAAGAAGTTCGTATCGATGGTAATTGGCGTAGCAACCACCCGCAGGCTATTTTAAATGCCGCAGTAGCAGGAGTTGGCATTGCCCATTTAGCGTTAGATATCGTGGAACCTTTTTTAAATAGTGGGCAATTAGTAAGCATTCTTGAAGAGTTTCAGGTTGGCGATAACGCATCTTGGTTAGTCTACCCAAGAAAAGATCTATTACCGTTTCGTGTACGTTTACTAATAGAACATTTAACCAATGCATTTGCTGATTAATATTTGCTCTTTTAGAAATATGACAAGCAAGTTAGAATCAGTGTAACAATAATAAAAAGTTATCATTATGAGCGAATTTCACCAACTCTCTGCCACCAGCCTACAAGGCCAAACTGTCGATTTTTCTGATTTTGAAAATAAGGTCGTACTTGTTGTAAATACAGCGAGTAAATGCGGTTTCACCCCGCAATACGAAGGCTTACAAGTACTTCATGATAAGTACCATGAACAAGGCTTGGTAATAATTGGCTTTCCATGTAATCAATTTGGTAAACAAGAACCTGGTGATGCTAAAGAAATAAAAGAAGGCTGCTTAATTAACTATGGTGTGAGCTTTTTGATGATGAGTAAGGTTGACGTAAATGGCGAGCATGCTCACCCTGTGTTTAGATATCTAAAATCAGAGCTGCCTGGTTTTATTACCCGCAAAATAAAATGGAACTTCACCAAATTTTTAATTGGTAAAGACGGCAAAGCAATTAAACGATACGCGCCACTTACAAAACCTGAGCAGTTCGAATCAGACATTCTTGCCGCTTTGAGCAAGTAATAAGGCCTTAAAGCAATAAAGAGGCAAATAGCCTCTTTATTTAAATTTATGCTTAGTCGTTCAAGTACTCATCAAAGTCGTCATCGCCTAAGTTTCTACGCAAGCGTTTTTGTTCAAGATAGTCTTCCAACTTCTTCTTAACGCGTTGCTTTTTCTTGTCGTGTTGATTACGCCCGACCATTTCGTACTCGTCTTCAACAAAATCGTCATCTAGCGCGTCATAACTAAATGTCTTACCCACAACCCACTCCATAAAGTGTTTGAGACCAATTCTTGAGATTAAAATTTGCTCGATGAATTGGCAAAGATTAAAAAGCTCAGTAGTTATTTAGTATCTAAAAAACCACCAAAATAAAGCCATACACCCATGCTAAATAGGTCATATGTCAATATTGTGAATAAATAGCGCTAAATTTGATTTCTGAAAAGTGAGAGTTTTTTATCGTTTCGATAAAAGTCATTTATGCATGTGTATTTTTTAGTTAATTTGACTAAAAAATGGTTAAAAAATTATTCCGTGCACTTCCAACAAAAACCCTAAAAAACCATAAGCCAATGAAATAAATGAATTTATAATATTTGGCATCCTATTTGATTATATTTTTATGTCATTTCAAACAGGAAAGAAAAAAATGAAAAAGTTATTGTTACTAAGTTCTTTATTTATCGCTACCAGCGCAATGGCTCATAACGATAATGATACAAATATTTCATTCAGCGGTGAGCAATGTGATGTCGAATTTATAAATGATGTGCGTATCACTCCAAGTGAGTTAGAAGTATACACAGCCGATAATCGCAGCATGAAAATCATCGACCAACATACTTTATATATCGATGGCCAAAGCGTATCCCTTAATGCTTCACAACAGCAAGCAATTGCAGATTACTCAGACAGCTTGCGCAGCCAACTTCCTGAAGTAGCTAATATCGCACTTGATGGTGTAAAAATAGCCGGCGTAGCAATCGAAGAAGTATCAAATGCTTTCAACATTGATGGCCTAAGTGACATTTCAGAATTAATGGACGATATCAGCGTAGAAGTGCAAAACGCTTTCTACCAACAAGGTGCGTTCACAATGGGTCAACAAAACTTTGAAAAATTTGGCCAAAACTTTGAAGATCAATTCGATGAGCAAATCGAATCAGCAGTAGAGTCAGCCATGATGCAATCGATGGGCAGTATTTTAGTGGCTCTTGGCTCTGAGCTTTTAGGTTCGGGTGGCGACATGGATGAGTTTGAGCAACGTATGGAAAACATGGGCGCACAAATCGAAGCTCGCGTAGAAACCCAAGCAGCTCAGCTAGAAGAGCGAGCAGATGCATTATGTGGCAGTTTTGCTGATATCGCTCATAAAGAACAAGAATTAGTGGTTCTAGTACCACAGCTAAAAGAATATCAATTATTTACTTTTAAACAGAACGCAGAGTAATTGACCAGTTAAGAAATTAACATCCCTGAACCAAAACACTTGGTCCTTTCGCGCAGAGCTTGCTCTGCGCTTTTTTATTTTTTGGCCAGCACGGTCAGTTGCGATAACGTTTTAATCGCCTGTTCCAAACTTTCAGACCAAGGCAAACCATAGCTTAAGCGAAAACAACTACGGTACTTTTTACCCGCTGAGAATATCAACCCAGGGGTAATACTAATCCCTGCCTCAAGTGCCAAATGAAATAGTTTTACCGCATCATATTGGCTACCAAGATCAACCCAGATAACACAGCCCCCTTGCGGGTTACTAATACGCGCACAACTTGGCATATATTGCTGCAGGCACCAAATCATACGCTCTTTGTTGGTACTTAAGCGCTGTCTAAGCAAACGAATGTTACGGTCGTACTCACCACTGGCTATAAACTCATACAAGGTCCACTGATTTATAAGCGGCGCAGAGCAACTAAGCGCGCGTTTGTGTCGCCTTGCTTGTTCAGCAAACTTACCTGCAATGATCCAACCTATGCGGTAACTAGGTGCGGCTGTTTTTGAAAACGACGCACAGGTGATCACTAACCCCTTTTTTGAATAAGCTTGTGCAGGAGTGGCACGCTTAGCTGTAAAATGTAGGTCGCCATAAACATCATCTTCAATGAGCACCACCTCGCGCTGCTCTAAAAGTGCCACTAATTGCTCACGCTTGGCATCAGGCATAAAACTGCCAACTGGGTTATTTAATGAGGTTGAAAACACACACGCTTTTATATCATGCTCATCGAGTGCTTGAACCAAGTCATCTAGCCATATTCCTTCATCGGGGCACAGCGGTATTTCCAGTGCCTTCAAGCCTAAGCTCTCAATTAATTCAATAATGCCAAAATAACAAGGCGACTCGATAGCAATAACATCCCCGGGTTTAGCAACGCACTTCAGGGCAATAGCCAACGCCTCTTGGGCACCATTGGTGATCACTAACTCATCGCTATCAACCCCAATGCCAAAGTCCAAATAGCGATGAATGAGTTGTTTTTTAAGTGGTGCAAAACCATCCATCGGGCCGTAATTAATTGCCGATGCGCCAGCCAGTGTCATTACTCGGCGCATTGTTCTTGCAAGCGCTTTATCAGTTGGAGCAGCGGCTACTGGGTTAGCAATGCCAAATGGCACCACATTGGCTTTATGGATGGCACCATAAACTTGCTCAATCAATCCTTGCTTGTTTACTGTGGTTGGCTCTCGACTAAGCCTGACTCGCTTTGGCCGAGACTGATTTAACTGAGAAGACTTTAAAAAGTACCCAGACTTTTCTCTCGCTTCAATCAATCCTTGCCCTTCAAGTAATTGATAAGCTTGTTTTACCGTAGGAATGCTAATGTTTAGCTTATCTGCCATTTTTCTGAGCGAAGGTAATTTCTCACCCGGTAATAGCGAGCCCTGCAAGCAAAGATCTCTAACTAGCTGAATAACTTGTTGATATAAGAACTCACTGTTACTGCGACTGATAACTTGTGACATAGCCCACCAAACTGTATAGGTTGCATTTTTAGTTTTCTGTATATGTTAAGTATACAGAAGCAGATTAAAATGAACATACTTTCAATTTTTAGGTACTAACTATGAAAAGCGCCGCTCTCTACCTTGCTACAGTGCTGATCTGGGGATCGACTTGGCTAGCTATTGAGTTTCAACTAGGTGATGTCGCAGTTGAGGTCTCTTTATTTTATCGTTTTGCCATTGCAGCCATTTTAATGTGGACCTTTGTGCTAGCGAAAAAACTACCTATGCAATATTCACTGCGTGATCACGGATTTTTTGCATTATTGGCTTTATTTAACTTTGGTTTAAATTATTTAGTACTGTATTGGGCGCAGAACTACCTCAGCTCTGCAATGGCCTCAATTGCGTTCTCTATGTTGCTATTAATGAACATTATTAATACCAGACTATTCTTCGCAAAGCCGATTGCTAAACGAATTTACTTTGGCGCTTTATTGGGCGTATTAGGTATTGCCATTTTGTTTTGGCCACAAATTCAGCAATTCGACTTGAGTAATGGTGCGTTGGTCGGGTTACTACTTGCGCTATCTGGGACCTTTGTGGCTTCATTGGGTAATATGGTCAGCGTCCGAAATTCTCAGCGCAATATTGGCGTACTTCAGGGCAATGCCTGGGGTATGTTATACAGCGCTTTAAGCCTAGCAGCTTACGTTTTAGTGAGCGATGTTGAGCTTACATTGAATGCCCCGGCCAGTTATTGGATATCGCTCTTGTACTTAGCAGTGTTTGGTACCGTAATCGCATTTGCTTGTTACTTTGCACTACTAAAAAATATCGGCCCTGAGCGCGCAAGCTATGTCATTGTATTATTCCCGCTGGTTGCGGTGGTATTAAGTACCTTATTTGAAGGATTCGAATGGCAAGCGAACACCTTTATGGGATTTAGCCTAGTGTTATTTGGTAATGCTATCGTGCTGACTCCAACTCGACAAATTAAAGCATTTTTTGCTGCACGTAACCTGCAACAAAAAAGCACCGTCCCCAGTTAGAAGTGACTATGTCGCCTCTAACACCAAGCGCTGGCAAATATTGCCGGCGCTTTTTTATGGTACATGAAAACGTAACGCTTGTTTGTGTACCTTAACTTTAGCAGGTGTAAAACCCACAAACTCACCATCGGCTTCAATAACCAACCCTTTCGTGGTTACTTCAGCACTTGTTAAACGGGTATATTCCAGTGCTTGCAAGCGGTGGTGCTTCACTAGCAGTAAATATAAAAAGCTGATCAGGTTTTTCAACAAGCCGCCAGCTGGCATGCAGTAACAGTCCAGTTGACCATCGTTTAACTTTGCCTGAGGGGCAATTTTCAAACCACCTCCAAAGTAGTGATGATTGGCAAAAATCGTCGCTAAATTACTGTAAGAGAGAGCTTTACCATTAAACTTTCCCTGAAGAGGCTGAGCCTGAAATGAAAATAGCTGTTTAATGCCCTGCCATGTATAACCAAACGAGCTAAAATGACCAGCTTTGTTTAATTCGACGACCACTTCAGCGTCAAAACCAATACCCGCAACATTAACAAAATAGCGCTGATTGATTTGGCCAATATCAATTAACTTAGTACGGCTATTGAAAATAGCCTCATACCAAGCCTGTTGCTGACAAGCAAAGCCACGAGCAAAATCATTTCCCGTGCCAGCCGGAATTAGCGCAATAGAACAGCTACTCGTCATTAATGCATTAACAGCTAAATGCAAAGTCCCATCACCACCAATCACCACAACTTGAGTCTGGCTCCTAGCTAAAAGAGCAATTTCAGCGCAATCATTCTCAAAGTTGCCTGTAGTTAAATATAGCTCTGGTTCTATCTCTCTTTTTTTACATTCGTTTAGTAGCCAATCAACACTGTTTTTATGATTTTTTTTGTCACTTGGCTTTATTATTATCAACATCAACGGTTACTTCTTTTCTTACGTGGCGAAAACCCAAGCTCACTCAAATTATATTAATCTGAATAATTAGTCACTTTCTCACTTTAAAAACGCATAAATAAAAATACAAAAAGTTAAAAACCTTTATTTACCTGCACTTCACTACAAACACAACTGCATAACCATGCAAACAAGAGTAAATGCAAAAGCTTAACCCTATGTTAATAAAACACTTTCGGATTAGAAAAAGTTATCTGGCAGACTCAATTTTTATCGTTTTATTTTTGTCCAGTTTGATTGCAAAATACCCACGTTTTCAACCAAACACAACCCGGAGCAAAGTAATGAACCCAATTAATACATTAAACCAAAACGCTGCAACTCATGTTGCCGTAAAACCAACAAACCGCAAAGCTAAAATGTTGGCAAAACTTAATCGCTACGGCAAAAAGTTAGCACTTGGCGGCGCAGTACAACATAAGTAATCCCCAACCATGGTTACTTTTTAGGTGCAGTAAACACCCAACCACTAACGAAGATCCTTCTTTAGCTCCTCCGTTTACTGCCCCATCCCCTTCTTTTCAGTGAAAAACAGCAAAAAATTAAACCTTTTTACAAAAAAACGCCCTCTTTACGCTCAAAAAACAAGCAAACAAACTTTTTCCTATTTACACAGCCGATTCAGCTAAGTATTATTCTCGCATCACGACGTGGAGAGATGGCAGAGTGGTCGAATGCACCGGTCTTGAAAACCGGCAGGGGTTTGTAGCCCCTCTAGGGTTCAAATCCCTATCTCTCCACCACTTATTTTTATTTGCTGATTTATTTCAGCAAATTACAATCAGAATTATGCGTTGGAGAGGTGGCCGAGTGGCCGAAGGCGCTCCCCTGCTAAGGGAGTATAGGGTTTGTAGCTCTATCGAGGGTTCGAATCCCTCCTTCTCCACCATTTTATTGTTAAAAACCGCTTTTAAGCGGTTTTTTTATGCCCAAAAAACTTGCACACCTCATTATATTTCATGCATGCTAAGTATCTATTTGCTACACAAAGTGATGCTATGTTTCGTTTTGCTCTGTTTACTCTTGCTCTATTTGCCAGCACCTACAGCCAAGCCACTATTTATAAGTGCATGATTGACGGGGTTGCCACCTTTACAGAGAAGCCTTGTGGTAAGGATGCTGAAATCGTAAAAATTACACCATCACCAGTAAGTAATCTCACTCCAGCCACAGAGCAAGAACAGAAACAACAAAAACCAACCGACTTAAGTGTCGAGGGTTACTTAAAAATTCAAAAAGCGGATCGCGAAATAGAACGCCTTCAGTTAGAAATCAAAGAGCTGCAAAAACAGCAAAATGAGCGTATTAACAGACTTAATAATATGACCCAAGATGCTGCGAACAGGTTAGGTGCAAAGTCTATTGATGACGCTATAAGTAAACAAAGCAAACGTATTAACACCTACTATAAAAGCCAAATAGCTATCCTCGAAAAGCAAGTAGCACAACTAGAAGAACACAAAAAATTACTCAAAGAACAGAGCACACAGTCCAATTAGCTTAACTTACTAAAACTGGTCAGACATGATATAACAAGTTTGCTGACTAAGTTTAGGAATCAATTGTTTTGCAAATTCACACGCTCGAAGGCTATATTCAAAATATCTATTTGATTGAATATTCAGATAAATTGATGCTACTTGATGGTTGTTGTCGCGCGGATGTTAATACCGTGTTTGACTATATCACCGAGCAACTAAAGCGCCCGATCACAAACTTAAAACTGATTGTAGTAACCCATATGCATCCAGATCATGCAGGTGGGGCGCATGCATTAAGAAAGTTAAGCGGCGCCAAAATTGCCACATCAAATGCCCCTGGACAATGGTATCGAGGCATTGATGGTTTCTTAATGCACTTAACCGATATCGCTTTGGCTTGGTGGGTCGCTGGAAGATTAAATAAAAAGCGTCATAACCTTTGGTATAGTCGTCACCTCGATGCTGATTACTACCTTACAACAGATGAAACCCTACCCGGCTTTGAGGATTGGCAGGCGCTACATAGCCCAGGTCATACCGACCGAGATATTAGTCTATACCATATCCCCAGTGAGCGAATTTACATTGCTGATTTACTAGTAAAAGTAAAAGGACAGCTAGTGCCGCCCTTTCCTGTTTTTTATCCTAAGCTGTATTTGAACTCTTTGCTGATGCTAAAAGCGCTGCAACCAAAACGAATTATGTTTGCCCACAGTAATGAAGTCAGTATTGATGACATCGACTTTGAGCAAATTTTGGCGCTGGTCCCCGAAAAACCAATGACTCATTGGCGTTCAGTAAAAGCAAAAGCCCGGCAAGCACTTAATCTAAAACGCTTTTCACAGTCGTAATAAAAGTGTTTATATCCTGCTGATCATTATAAATATGAGCAGAGACTCTTAAACCTAAGTGACGCTCATCAACAGCAATATTCGCAGCCTCAAGCGCTGCTTTAACAGCCGCTTGTTGCTCACCAAAATGCATAATAGCAGTTCCAGAGCATTTATCAGCTTGCTTTGGAGAGCGCATATAATCAGCTAATTGCTCATGAAACTGTGCGAGCATTGCTAAGTTATGCGCTCGTACTTTCGCAATACCCAGCTCTGCAAAGTAATTAATACTATGCGAAGCCAAAATATAAGGTGCAACTGAAGGTGTTCCCCCCCAAAAGCGCAACGCGGTTTGATGATAAGCAAAGTGCTTAATATCAAATTCAAATGGGTTTTGATGAGAAAACCAGCCAACATCTTGTGGCCGACAAAATGAAAGTTGGTTGCTGTTAACCCATAAATAAGCAGCACCAGGTCCACCACATAACCATTTCACGCTTGAGCCCAGCATAAAATCGGCATCAAGCTTAGTTAAGTCAACCTCTAGAATCCCCGCAGACTGTGCAACATCAAGCAAAGTCAATGTGTTGTGTTGCTTTGCTATATTTATAATTTCACGGATAGGTGCTTGCTGGCCTGTGTTTGAATAAACATGGCTAATGAAGACTAAATCAATTTCATTATTCGCTAAATATGACTGCCAAACGTGAGCATCGGTTAAATCTTCATGTTTTCCAATAAACACGATTTCTGCACTTTCAGGTAAAGCTTTTTGCATTGCAAAGCCCATACTTGGAAAATCACTTTCTGCCATCAACACTTTGCAGTTTTCTTGCTGAAGTCGCGGGTGTGACATCAAAAGCTTGGTTAAGCCACTCGATAAATTAACTTGCGGGCAAAACAACTCCTTTTGCGAGTTAAATAACTTAGCGAGACTGCTTGTAAATGCCTCGACACCTTGCAGCCACTGTTGCCATGGTTCTTTATTTTCATTTTGCCAAGCTGCAAAAAACTGCTGATGGAAGTGCTGCTCAGCTGATTTTAAAGGTCGCCCAACAGAGTGGTTAAGCAAATAGCCGCCTTGTGGAATTACAAAATCGTCTTTGTTCATTACTTAATCCACTGTTTTAATTTAGTTAAATCATCAAAACGGGTGCGAATATCATCACGTTTTGCTGCCGCACGACGATCTCGTAACTGCTCTAGTGAGTTAAGTAACATGTGTAAAGGAGGCCCACTGGCTGTGACTTTATCCATATGCTGTTGCTGCATTTTCTGTGAAGGTTGTGCAATGTATTTACTAACCAATTGATTATGATGCCCAATCGCAGTATCACCATGCAGTTTGCACACTTGAATAAACAGCTTTAAATTAGTTTGTAGCCATTCGCTATCGCGCTCAGCTTCTGCAGCTAAAAAATCATCCATAATACTTGTCATACGCATGCTTTCACGCAAAATTTGCTGATCTTCAGGCATCATATACAAGAATTTATCCACCAGCATTTGCGAGTAGCTAGGTTCATTTGCAAAACAAAGACCAAGTAATAAATCAATGACATTTATGCCCGCAAAATCACCAGCATTAGCACCACGATACACCTCTTTTCCTACTCGATACGGCTTGTAATAAGGGCGCACACAATAGAAGAAGCGGTCTGTATCAAGCTTGTTGTATAACGCATTGTTCGACTCAATAACATCTAGCAGTGCTTGCTTTGCCACTGCGAGTAAATCTGCTGCTATGGGGTGCGATATGCCCAATGGTTGAATTTTTAATAAAGCATCCGCCGCACGCTTATACGCTAAAATACCCTTGGTATTGTAATCAACAAAGATTTTCTCATCTTCAAGGTCAGTAAAGCGCTTATACAAGCCATCAACAGCTTTATTGTGCGTGGTTAAATGCGCAGTTGCGAAACGAGGAGTTACACCAATAGATGCACCAATATGCATTGCCAGTGCTGAGGCTTCGACAAGGGGGGAGGTTGTTTCACGAGAAGGCTCTGTAATCTCATGACGACGGCATGCCGCCATATACAAACCAACATTACCTAATAAATCGAAGGCGTTGTCAAAGCCTTCATCGGTATTACCTTCTGCAAGTAAGGCACGAATATGCTCATTACCTTCTTGCTCTAATTGACGTTTAAGGTCTTCACCTACACCTTCTACATTCGCTTTATCGTCTTGTTGCCAATATAGTTTTTCTAGCGCGCTATTGATCTCAACAAAACGGGTGCGAAGCCAGCTATCAAATGCCTTTGTGTTCTCAGTCACAGGCTCACTCCAAAATAATTATATTGCGATAATGTTAACAGAGTTCAATGAGTGCTAATCGCCAAAATATAGACTAGAATCCATCTAGATTAGTGAAAATCACTCAAATAAAAATGAAATTAGATAAAAAAGACCAACAATTACTTAATGCTTTACAAGATAATGCAAGAACTTCTGTCTCGGAGCTAGCCCATTCTGTCAGCCTGTCAGATACTCCTTGCCTGCGCCGTATTAAAAAACTCGAATCAGCGAATGTGATCAGTGGCTACCATGCTGCCATCAATCCTAAAGCGGTTGATTTAAATGTGTCTGTGTATGCCTTTGTACGCCTAAACCAAAACTCAGTTGCCGCTGCTGAGCAATTTGAACAACAAGTTGAGAAACTTGATCATGTACTTGAGTGTTCTGTTATCTCAGGTAGTTATGATTATCTTCTAAAGATTATTGCCGCTGATTTAGAAAGTTATGAAAGCTTTGTGAAACATAAGCTAGGTAGTATTGATTGTATTGCTAACATCGAGTCGACGGTGGTCTTAAAACAAGCTTTCACTAAGCGTCATTTACCGCTAGCTTGACGCAGCTTGCTTACAAATCAAAGATAACTCGATAAGCTAAAAACAGGCTTTAAAAGGATGCTTAAAATATGAAATTCATCAACTTAGTTGCTATCTCTTGGGCCATCAGTGGGCTATTTAGCAGCCCATTAATGGCACAGCAACAAACCTGCCTTACTCAGCTTGAAGACCAAGCACTAATGATGAAAAGTAAACGCGAAGGGCTGTTTAGAGAGCCATTACCACGCACCCATAGCACCTTTAGCTATAATATCGAGCAAGCATTTAGTGACTATTTAACCGCTGCGTACCTGCAAATTAGCAGCGAAAATCCGCGTGCTAGTTTGCCATGCCCTGTTTATACCGACACCTATCAGCAGCTTGTTGCACAAGGCGCTCGACCAGCAAACGCGACTGTTGCCGATTTAATAAGCCCATTCGAACTAAAACAGGCCGATAGCCGTAAAGCCGTACTCTTAATCCATGGTTTGACCGACTCACCCTTTACCTATCACGACCTTGCACAAGTGTATTATCAACAAGGGTATACGGTACGCACAATTTTACTACCAGGGCATGGTACCGCTCCCGCAGCACTCAGAGACATAAATGCCGATGATTGGCAAAAGGCCAGTGTGTATGCCATTGAACGCACATTAAAAGACTTTGATCAGGTGATTTTAGGGGGCTACTCAACCGGTGCTGCACTGGTTATTGATTACTTAACTCAAGGCCCTGTAGATAATAAAATTACAGCTGCTATGTTGTTTTCACCCGCGAGCGAGCCACACAATAAAAACGGTTGGCTGGCTAAATGGGTCGATGCAATTCCATTTGTGAATTGGATTGATAAAGACGCGGATCTTGATTTTGCCAAGTATGAGTCGTTTCCATTTAGTGCAGCCTCAGCTAGCCACGAAGCAATGAGCCGTATCAGCCTTGATGAGCTTCGTTATCGTCAACAGCCTAATGTAGCAATATTTAGCACCTTTAGTGATGTTGACACCACGATAGATAACCAGGCAACCTTTAAATTACTAGCTAAACTGCACGACCCAAAAACGCGCAAAAATAATCAGCTTGATCGCCTTGTATACTATGGTGACGACAATAACATCCCAGCCAGCTTTCCTGCTGATTACCACATAATCCGTGATGACTGCGATACAGATGATTGTAAAAAAATCAAAGGGATGTCACATATTGGTATCGTTAATAAACCCAGTAACCCTTACTATGGCCGTAAAGCTTTGTACCGAAATTGCGGCAGCTATTTAGATGACGATACGCTTTATACAGCCTGCAAATACCAAGAAGACATTGTGATGGGTGAGCGCACAGCCGAAAATTTACAAGCACACAAACCCTTTGCACGACTCACGTTTAACCCTTATTTCGATAAGCTCGCTATGCATATCAGCAGTTTCATTAAAGATATTGAATCGGCAGCACAATGAGTGAGTTTAACCACCGCTGGTTTAATCAAATAAGCGAGATTGATGCTGCTCTTTGGCAGTCATTTTTTGATGATACACCCTTTACTGATCACGCTTTTTTAGCGGCTCTAGAACAAAGTGGCTGTGTGAGTGAAGAGTCGGGCTGGCAACCCATGCACTTAGCAATTTACCAGCAAGAACAGGTCATAGCCTTACTACCCGGGTATCTAAAACATCATTCTTATGGTGAATATGTATTTGACTGGGCTTGGGCTGAAGCCTACCAACAGCATGGCTTAGGGTATTACCCTAAATGGCTTTGCGGCGTGCCATTCACGCCTATTGCTGGGCAAAGAGTTAGTATTAACTATGCTGATCCTACTGAAGTCTATGCTTACATTCAGCACATACTCACGACAACAGCAGCGCAGTTAGACTGGTCAGGTTGGCATATAAATTTTTGCCACCAGCAGCAAGCGACTGCATTAACTAGCGACACCGTAATGCAACGTCATGGCGTGCAGTTTCAGTGGTTTAATGAAGGCTATAAATGCTTCGAGGATTTTTTAGCTTCACTCACCGCAAGAAAGCGTAAATCGCTCAAAAAAGAACGCGCTAAAATAACTGAACAGCAGATAGCCGTAGAATGGATCGAAGGTGCTGACATCAGCAAACAGCACATGCAGCAATTTAGTCATTTTTACCGCCAAACCTATTTGAAGCGCTCAGGCCACAATGGTTATTTGAATACCGCTTTTTTCGAGTTATTACAGCAAAGCATGGCCGACAAACTGGTGCTAATGTTCGCTAAATATCAAGGAGAGGTGATTGCCGCCACACTCAGCTTTAAAGATCAGAACTGTTTATATGGTCGTTACTGGGGAACGAACTATGAGCTCGATAGTTTGCACTTTGAGCTTTGCTATTACCAAGGCATTGAATACTGCATTACCAACAAACTAAAACAGTTCCACTCTGGCGCGCAAGGTGAGCATAAAATAAGTCGAGGTTTTAAACCTGTATATACCTATTCACTGCATCATATTCAGCACGGTGATTTTGCAGCTGCCATCAGTGATTTTATAATTAGAGAACGCCAACATATGGCGCTCTATAAAGCCCAATGCGAAAGCTTACTGCCTTTTAAACAGCAATAATTGGTTGTTTGCAGGCATTTGCACATCTTCAACAAAGGTTAAGCCAGCTTGCTCAGCGAGTTGGCAAATCGCTTCAAAATCACGAATGGCACTATTTTCATCTTGCTGTTTTAAAAAAGCATCAAATTCAGCATTGCTGGCACTGGTATACTTACCTTGATACTTAAATGGCCCATAAATACACAATTTACCTTTAGCCGCTAAATGCTTTGCTACACCTTGGAAAAAGCTCTCCACAAGCGGCCAGCTAATAATGTGCATCGTATTCGCAGTAAAAATAGCATTCACTGTTTCAACAGGCCAAGGATCATTGAGGTCGAGTGTTAATGGCGCATGCAAGTTAGATAGTTCAGCTTCTTGATGCCACTCTAAAATCCCAGGGTGATTAACCTCGCGATCACTACAATGCCACTGCAAATGTGCTAAATGCGTTGCAAAATGCACACTATGTTGCCCCGTACCAGAGCCTACCTCTAATACATTCGTCACATCAGAAAAGAACTCTTCTAATACGTTTAAAATAGGTAATTTGTTGTTTTCACAGGCTTGAGAGAAGGGTTTATCCATATAAATTAATGCACCATGTTTGGTAATTCGTGCACAACAGTAAAGCAAAAATAAATAGCAAAGTCGCGATGTATTTATTA